>JBCCDA010000007.1:0-73073 GCA_039033215.1 Pseudomonadota bacterium
CCCTCAGGCGGTGATGAACCAGCCTTCTTCGGGACCGCTGCGGCCTGAGTTTTGGGATGTCCTCACGAAGCTGGGCTCTCACCCGCTCCGGCATGCGGGAACGGATCTACGGCCCAGTCGTTAAAATTCGACTAAAATTGCGCGGTGTTGCGCGGATCGAGACGGGGCGGGCGCGGGGCCCGCCCGGCCACCTCATGTCGGGAAGCGACCCGTGCGGATCGTCACGGTGCGCTCGTTGCCGCGGCGCCAGACGCGGACATCCGCGGATGTGCCGGGATCGGTGTCCGCGACGGTGCGGGTCAGATCGCGCACGGTTTCGATCTGCCTGGTGCCGAAGGACAGGATGACATCGCCACGCTGCAGCCCGCCGCTCTCGGCCGGACCGCCGCTGACGATCTCGGCGATCAGCACGCCACCCGACGCGCCGAGGCCCATGGCGGCGGCGATCTCCTCGGTCACCGGCTGGATCGACACGCCGAGCCAGCCACGGTCGACCGAGCCATCGTCGATCAGATCCTCGACGATGCGCGCGGCCTGATTGGCCGGGATCGCAAAACCGATGCCGACATTCCCGCCCGAGGGAGAGTAGATCGCGGTGTTCACACCGATCACCTGGCCGCGGTCGTTGAAGAGCGGTCCGCCCGAGTTGCCACGGTTGATCGGCGCGTCTACCTGGAGGAAATCGTCATAGGGCCCGGACCTGATATTGCGCCCGCGGGCCGAGACGATGCCTGCCGTCACCGAGGAGCCGAGCCCGAAGGGGTTGCCGATGGCGATGGCCCAGTCGCCGACGTCGACGTTGTCGGAATTGCCCCATGGCACCGTCGGCAGACCGTAGCCCGCGTCGATGCGCAGAACCGCGAGGTCGGTCGAGGGGTCCGTGCCGATCACGATAGCGTCGTATTCCTCGCCGTTGGAGAGAACTACCGTGATGCTGTCCCCGCCTTCGATGACATGGTTGTTCGTGACGACCATGCCGCGGGAATCCACAATGAAGCCGGACCCCATGCCGACGGTACGGCGCTGGTTGCCGCGCTGTTGCGGTATGCCGGGGAAGTTGCGGCCGAAGAACCGCTCCATGAACTCCTGCATCCGCGGGTCGATCTGAGGGACGTTGCGGCCTGCCTCTCCCTCGGTCCGGATCGAGACGACGGCGGGCTGCGTCGCGTTCACCAGCGGCGCGAAGGAGGGCAGCTGAACAAGCGGCTGGGCCTGTGCTGCAGGCGCCTCGGGCAGCAGAGCAGGGGCAGCGACGGCCATGATACCGGCCGCGGCAAGGGCGGCGAAGGACTTCTTGAACATCGGTCTCACCTCACAAAGGTCGTTTGTCTGTTCTCTGGTTCATATTTGTCTCAGTATGCTGATCGTCAACGGCTGGGAGGTCCCGGTCCGGCGCAAGGAGGCCCCTGGATGCGCACGTTTGATGAACTGTTCGAGATGGCGGCGGCCCGCAAAGGGGGCGCCGAGGCGTTCGAGGCCGAGCTGCCAAAACTGGCCTCGCCGAAGGGTCTGGCCGCGATCCCCGATCATGAATGGCTCGAGACGTTCTCGCGCGGTGTGTTCCAGACGGGGCTCAGCTGGAAGATGATCGAGACAAAGTGGCCCGGGATCCGCGATGCGCTGTGGGACTTCGATGTCGGGCGCTGTTCAATGATGTCGGATGAGGATCTCGACGCGCTGCTTCAGGACAAGCGGGTGATCCGCCATGCGGCCAAGCTGCTGTCGGTTCGGGACAACGCGGTGTTTCTGAGGGAACTTTCGTCCGAGCATGGATCGGCGGCGCGGTTCTTCGCCGATTGGCCGGCGGAGGACTTCGCAGGGCTGTTGGGGGTGATGAAGAAACGGGGCGCCCGGATCGGCGGCAACACCGGCATGTATGCGCTGCGCTTCATGGGGCGGGATGGGTACGTCCTGGGCGCTGACGTGGTGACCGCGCTGATCCGTGAGGGCGTGATCGACAAGCAGCCGACTTCGGCCCGGGCGATGGCAGCGGTTCAGGCGGCGTTCAACACATGGGCTGCGCAGTCGGGTCGGCCCTTGGCCGCGATCTCGAAGACGCTGGCGTGTACTGTGGAGTGAGGCGCAGAAGGCGACGGGGCCGACCCGGCCCCGCTAACGTCCCGCCGCCGCCTAGTTCGCGATGTTCCCTGCAACACTGGTCAACGAGTTGAACAGCGTCGGGAACAACTGGCTGATCGCACGGTTCCATGCGGTGACCGGCTGCTCGGCCACGAAGACCACGTCCCCGCCGTGCATCTCCATCGACGATGCCAGCACCAGGTTCGAGGCATTCGTCGCATCAAGGTGATAGGCAATCAGGCGGTTTGGCTCATCGGGGTCGGTGGACCGGCGCAGCACGTAGATCTCGCCGTAGTCGCCGAAGTTGATGTTGATGGCGCGTTCGTTGAACAGCACATCCGCGAGCATGGCGCGGCTCTCGAAGGGCAGCGGGAAGCGGGCGGGCCGGACAACTTCACCGGCGAGGTAGGCATAATCGCGCCGCACGGCGCCCAGCTCGACGCGGTCCTTGAAGATCTCGCGCTCGAGGCGCAGGCGATCCAGCTCGGTATCCGCAAGCTGGGCGTTGATTTGCGCCGTCTGGAGCGTGAGCTGCTGTGCAGACCGCTGGAGCTGGCTGATGTTGACCTGCTCCTCGAAGAACGCGCGGGCGCGCTCCTCCTCGTAGTCGGCGTTCACGTAGACCGCATCACCGTCCTGCATCAGGATCTGGCGCACGCCGGGGTCCGACTGGAAGCGATTGGCCGAGATCTGGTACATCTGGCCATCCCGGAAAATCTGAATCTGTGCGACCCGTGGATCCGTGATGGTCATGCCACCGGCGCTGTCGACCGCCTCGTGCAGGTAAAGCGGCTTGAGAGAGATCGGCACCAGCGCAGGTTGGCCGACCTGGCCGCCGATGGAGACACGCTGAGAGTTGAACTCGGCGATCTCCAGGGAGAACGTCGGGTCGATGCCCGCGGTCACAAGCGCCTGGAAAATAACGGCTTCCGCCTCTTCCATCGTCAGGCCGGCGACGGTGATCCGGTCAGCTCCCGGGACCGCGATTGCTCCGTCATCCTGGACGACGAAGCCCTGGCGCGAGGATTGGGCGGTGATCAGCCCGGGCAGCTGATCGAGCGTTGCGTTCGAGGAATTGACCGCGAGCAACAGCACGTCCGCCACACCGATACGGTAGGGTTGAGGTGCCAGCGGGGGTGGCATCCGGTCCGCGATGAAGCCGGGGCGTGCATTCGGCTGCGTGGGCGGTTGCGGCAGGCTGATCGGGGCAGGCGGCACGGCCTGCCGGGCAACTGCCTTGCGCACGGCGTCGGGGTGGAAGCCCAGCGGCAGGCGTGCAGGCACGTAGGGTGTCAGGTTTGCGGCGGCGGTCGACTCGAACGTCAGGGGCACAACCTCGACCGCAAGCTGGCCGGTCGAGTCCTGGAGCGACAGGGTAGGTTCGACGCTCGGGGACGTGTAGATGACGTTGCAGGCCGACAAGGATCCTACTGCCGCGGCCGCAATGACCAGTTTGCCGAGTGCCATAGCCATCGTCTGCTCCTGCTTCTGCCTGCGGCCAATGTGTATCATCGCAATTTCTGCAACGGTACCCCGTTTTTCTTGCCAGTTCCGATATGTTACTGAGATAGATGACACAATGGTTGAGCTTCCCGAGATCGTCGCGCATGCCTCGCCCAATCACGGGGACCGGCGCGGGGGTGTGCGCCCCGACATGGTGGTGCTGCACTATACGGGTATGGCGACGGCCGAGGCCGCACTGGCGCGGCTTTGCGACCCGGTGGCGGAGGTCTCTGCGCATTACCTGATTGCCGAGGACGGGCGGTGCTGGCGCCTTGTCGAGGAGGGGCGGCGCGCGTGGCATGCCGGGGTTTCCTCGTGGGGCACAGTCAGCGACGTGAACTCGCATTCCATCGGGATCGAGCTTGCGAACCCGGGGCATGACCATGGCTACCCTCCGTTCCCGGAGGCACAGATGGCCGTGCTGGAGCACCTGCTGGCGGGGGTCCTCTCGCGTTGGGACATCCCCCCAGAACGCGTCGTCGGCCACTCGGACGTCGCGCCGGGGCGCAAGATTGACCCTGGCGAGAAGTTCGACTGGCGTCGTCTTGCCCGGCAGGACCTTGCCGTGTGGCCGATCGTTGACCCTGCCGCCCGAGACGCGTAGAGCACCCCTCGCGGATGGCCGGATGGCTGCGGGGGGCAACCCTCGAGGAAAGTCCGGGCTCCACGGAGACACGGTGCCGGGTAACACCCGGCGGGGGCGACCCCAGGGAAAGCGCCACAGAGAACAGACCGCCCGGGTGCGCCCGGGTAAGGGTGAAACGGTGAGGTAAGAGCTCACCGCGGGGCTGGCAACAGGCCCGGCATGGCAAGCCCCACCGGGAGCAATGTCAGATAGGGGGGCCAAGGGCCTCGGCCCGCCGTGGTCTCTGGCGGGGCCCCCGGGTAGACAGCGCGAGGCTCGGGGTGACCCGGGTCCCAGATGAATGGCCATCCCTGAGCAATCAGGACAGAACCCGGCTTACAGGCCATCCGCACTACCGGGTCAGCAGACCCGGGATCTCGGCCAGGTCGTCGAACAGATGGTCATGGGGGATCTGATCCACGGGGCTTCTGCGGTAACCGGCGGAGAAGAGCGCGAAAGGGATGTGGGCGGCGCGGGCCGTGGCCGCGTCGATCTCGCTGTCCCCGACGTAGAGCAGGGGTGCGCCGCCAAGCCGCTGAAAACACTCCGTAAGCGGAGCTGGATCGGGTTTCTTGATCGGCAAGGTGTCGCCGCCGATCACAGCCCCAAAGTGAGAACCCAGCCCCAGCGTGCGGAGGATCGTTTGAGTCGGGGCCTCGGGCTTGTTGGTGCAGATGCCCAGTATGTAACCGGCGCCGATCAGATGGTTCAGCATGTCCTCCGCGCCCGGATAGAGCCTGGTGAGATCGGCCGGGTGGGCGTCGTAGTGCGTGCGGAAGAGATCGATCGCCCTTGGGTCTGGTCCGCCCGTTGCCTCAACGCAGCGCTCGACCAGCTTTGGCACCCCGTTGCCGACAAAAGACGTGACTTCCCCGAGGCTTAGGGTCCGGCGCCCAAGTGTCGCGAGCATGACGTTTGCCGCGGCGTGCAGATCAGGGGCGCTGTGGACCAACGTGCCGTCGAGGTCGAAGACAACGGCGCCGGGGCCGCTCACGCTGCTTTCCACTTGATCGAACACCCCATTGAAGGTGTTTGCATTTTCGGCCCATGACCGGTGTCGGCCACGGCGCGCATGGCCTCGAAGAGCTCTCTCGGCAGGTCAGCGGCACCTGGGCGTCCGGTGCTGGCGTCCAGCCGCCCGCGATATTGCAGGCCGCCTTTGGCATCGAACCCGAAGAAGTCCGGCGTGCAGACGGCCTCGTAGGCCTTCGCCACAGCCTGGCTTTCGTCGATCAGATAGGGAAACTCCCACCCCGCACGGGTGGCCTGGCCGCGCAGGCCCTCGGGCCCGTCCTCGCGGTAAGTGCCTGCATCGTTTGAGCAAATCGCCGCAACCCCGATCCCCAGTGCCGCCAGTTCACGGGCATCCCGCGCGATCCTGTCCTCGATGGCCTTCACATAGGGACAGTGGTTACAGACGAACATGATCAGCGTGCCCTTGGGGCCGGCTACCCCGTTGAAATCATGAAGCGTTCCATCAAGAGCGGGCAGGCTGAAATTGGGTGCCGGCCAGCCGAAGTCACAAAGCGGCGTGTCGAGCAGCATGGGTCTCTCCCGGGATCAAATGGTTTCCGCAGCAGCGCGGATTGCTGTAATATTATCCTTATATGGCAGGGGGTTGACGACCGATCCGCCCTTGAACACGGCCGAGCCTGCGACCAGCACATCGGCTCCGGCGCTGGCCACCAGAGGGGCCGTCTTGGGCGTCACGCCGCCATCAATCTCGATGTGGACGGGGCGGTCACCAACCATGTCGCGCAGGGTCCGAACCTTGGCCGACATGTCGATGAAGCTCTGTCCGCCGAAGCCGGGGTTGACCGTCATGACACAGATAAGGTCAATGATATCAACGACGTGAGAGATGCTCTCGGCGGGTGTGGCCGGGTTCAGCGCGACCCCCGCCTTCATACCCGCCGCCCGGATCGCCTGGAGCGTGCGGTGGAGGTGGGGCCCAGCCTCGACATGCGCGGTCAGCACATCGGCGCCGGCATCGGCGAAGGCCTGAATGTAGGGGTCCACGGGCGCGATCATCAGGTGCACGTCCATCACGGTTTTCACGTGCTTTCTCAATGCCTTGACGGTCTCCGGCCCGAAGGTGATGTTGGGCACGAAATGCCCGTCCATGACGTCGATGTGGATCCAGTCGGCCCCCGCGGCCTCGACGGCCTCACACTCTGCGCCGAAGTTTGCAAAGTCGGCGGCGAGAATGGACGGAGCGATCTTGATCGCGCGGTCGAAGGTCATGGTCGGGGCTCCTCTCGAGCCCTCCGTTAAACCCGTTGGCGCTGTCCGACAAGTCGTATGCCAAGCGTATGACTTGCGTATGACTTTCGTATGCCATTCCTGTGCCCGGGGTGTCGACCGGCAGAAGTCAGCGAAACCCCTCGCAAAACAGTCCCTACCCAACCTCCCTTCATTCTCGCGGCGATTCTGGTTAAGCGGTCGTGAACATCAAGAAGACCAACGAGGTGTCGGGTGGAGCTGTTGCCCCTGTGCTGCCCCAGGACCGGACGTGCCTTGGGAGGACAGCCGTGACCATCGAGACAGAATACGCGCCGGATGCGCCGCGGAGCCTGGGGGATGTCCGGGTGCTGGACCTCTCACGGCTGGTCGCTGGCAATGCGGTCACCCACGTCATGGCCGACCATGGTGCCGAGGTGATCAAGATCGAACGCCCGGAGGGCGGGGACGATCTGCGCAATTGGAAGACGCGCGGCGTGTCGCTGCACTGGAAGGTCTATTGCCGCAACAAGAAGTCCGTCACGCTGGACCTGCGCCAGCCGAGGGGGCGCGAGATCCTGCTGGACCTCGCCGCCGGCGCCCAGGTGCTGGTGGAGAACTTCAAGCCCGGCACGATCGAACGCTGGGGGATCGGCCCGGCGGAGCTGCATGCGCGCAACCCGGGGCTGGTAATCGTGCGCGTCTCCGGCTGGGGGCAGGATGGGATCTGGGCGCACAAGCCCGGGTTTGGCTCGCTGGTCGAGGCGATGTCGGGGTTCGCCGCGATGAACGGGTTTGGCGACCGCCCGCCGGTACTGCCGCCGCTGGCGCTGGCCGACATGATCGCGGGGCTCTGGGGCGCCTTTGCGACGATGGTGGCGATCCGGGCCGTCGAGCAGGGGGGCCAGGGGCAGGTGATCGACCTGCCGCTCTTCGAGCCCATTCATGCGGTGCTCGGCCCCATGGCGGCACAGTACCGGATGACGGGGGAGAACCCCGAACGCACGGGCTCGCGGTCGACGCAGACGGCACCGCGGGGAGTCTACGAGACCGCGGACGGGCGGTTCGTGGCGTTGTCGGGGTCCATGCAGGCGATGGCCGAGCGGTTCTTCCGCGCGATCGGGCGCCCGGAGCTGATCGAGGATCCGCGCTTCGCCACGAATTCGGACCGGGTCGCGCACAACGATGCGCTGGACCCGATCGTGGCCGAGTACATGGGGCGCTACACGCAGGCCGAGCTCTTGGCGCTGTTCGAGGCGGCGGATGTGACCGTCGGGCCGGTGGCCGACATCGATCAGCTGATGGACCACCCTTACGTGAACGACCGGGCGATCCTGGTTGATCTGCCCGATGACGAGATCGGGCGGGTGCCAATGCCCAATGTGGTGCCCCGGATGGGCGGCACGCCTGCGGCGATCCGAACGCCTGCGCCTGCGCTCGGCGCGCATACGGGCGAGGTTCTGGAGGCCCTGGGGCTGACGGTGGCGGAGATCGCGGCGCTGAAAGGGGAGGGCGTGGTATGAGCGTTGATCTGCCGCTCTGGCGGTCCATGCTGTTCGTCCCGGCGACGGCAGAGCGGTTGTGGGCCAAGGCGCGTACCCGGGGCGCGGACGCGATCATCGTGGATCTGGAGGACGCGGTCGCGGCGTCCGAGAAGGCGCGGGCACGGGAGATGCTGTCTGACGTGATCCCTGTCGTCGGGCAGGCCGGTGCGGACGTCATCGTGCGGATCAACCGGCCCATGCGCATGGCGGTCGCGGACCTCGAGGCAGCCGTGATCCCCGGCGTCGCCGCGATCATGATCCCCAAGGCCGAGAGCGCGAGCCACATCCGTCTGCTGACCGAAGCGATCGCCGAGCTGGAGGCCGAGCGGGGGGTGCCACAGCTCCGCCTCATTGCGTTGATCGAGACGGTGGAGGGGTTTGGCAATGCCGACGAGATCGCCGCGCATCCCCGGATGGCCGGGATCACGTTGGGGGGCGAGGACTTCGCGGCCGCTGTCGGCATGCCCGCGGTCGAAGCGGCGCTGATCCGCCCCTACCTGCGCGAGATCGTGCTGGCAGCGCGCGGTGGCGGCTGCCTGGCACTTGGCTATGCGGGGTCGATCGCGAACTTCACGGATCTCGACGCCTATGCACAGGACATTGCCGCGGCGCGGGCCATGGGGTTCGACGGCGGCTCGTGCATCCACCCCGCCCAGGTGCCGGTTCTCAACGCGGGCTTCGCGCCCGGCGCCGAGGAAATCGCCCACGCCGGGCGGGTGGTCGAAGCCTATGACAAGGCGCTGGCCGAGGGCCGGGGCGCCATCGAGCTGGACGGCAAGATGATCGACGTGCCCGTCGCCGACCGCGCCCGCGCCACCCTGGCGCGCCGGGACCGGATTGCCGCGAAGGGCTGAGGCCGCCCCGTTCGGGGAGGCTGCCCGGATGGCTGCCTAGATTGCCGGCGGCGTGGGCATCGGGCCGCGCGCCCGCTCGAACGCGCGCCCGATCCGCAAGGCCAGCGGGTCGTCGAACCGGCGCACGACGATCTGCAGCGATGTCGGCAGACCCTTCGCGGTCAGCCCGATCGGCAGAGAAAGCGCCGAGAGCTCCAGATAGTTCGAGACGCGGGTATAGAGCGACATCTCGTAGTTGTTCTCGTCGGCCTCGGTGAGCGGAATGGCGGTGATCGGCGCGGTCGGCAGAATGATCGCATCCAGGCGGTCCATCTTCGCCAGAAACGCCGCGATGTCCGCCTGCCGCGCACGCTGCGCCCGCACACGCTCCTTGGCGCTGAGGTCGCGGCCCACGACCATGCGCATCCGGGTCGTGTCGTTCAGGGGGGCCGCGTTCGAATCCGCCAGATCGGCATGGAAGGCATAGGCATCCGAGGCGATGATCGCGGTGGCGTTTGCCTGGTATTCGGCGAAGCTCTTGGGAAAGTCGAACGTCTCGACAGTTGCACCGGCTGCCGTCAGCAGTCCGACCGCCGTCTCGAAGGCTTCTTTGACCTCGGGCCGGCACTCCTCCAGCGCGTCGTTGCTGAGCCGCCCGAGGCGCAGGCCCGAAACCCCGTGTTCAAGCCCGGCAAGCGGGTCGGACCTCGAGACCCCCAGCGTGGTGGGATCGGCCCGGTCCTCGCCCTGCATCACGGCCAGCATCTCGGCGGCACGGGTCACCGTGTCGGTCAGTGGCCCGACGGTGTCGAACGTGTCCGACAAGGGCACGACGCCTGCGCGGCTGACCAGCCCGATGGAGGTCTTGAGCCCCACGCAGCCGCAGAACGCAGCCGGGATGCGGACCGATCCGCCGGTGTCGCTGCCCAGCCCCGCGGGCACGAAACCGCCGCCCACGGCGACGCCGGTGCCGTTGGAAGACCCGCCCGGGGTGTGCGGCTCGTCCGGTTTCCAGGGGTTGCGCGGGGTGCCTTGCGAGGCATTGGTGCCCCAGCCACCAAACGCGAACTCGACCGTGTGGCTCTTGCCGACGGTGACGGCGCCCGCGGCGCGGAGTTTGGCCACGACCGTGGCGTCGGCCTTCGCGGGCGGCTGATCGGGGCGTGTCGCCGAACCTGCCTTGGTCGGCATGCCCGCCACGTCGATGATGTCTTTGACGACGATCGGCAGGCCATGCAGCGGGCCCAGATCGACCCCTGCCGCACTGAGCGCATCGCAATGACGCCCCTCGGCCTCGACCACGTCGCCGGGGAACGCGGCGCAGATGTGCAGTTTCTCCTGCGCCGACTTCAGCCGGTCCCGCGCCTCGAGCACGGTCGCGAGGTTTTTCGTATTGGTGTCGAGCATGGAGCCTCCGGTCAGTAGGTCGCGAAGATGCGGGTGATCTCGGCGGGATCGTCGGTGACGCTCAGCGCCATCGAGAGCAGGATCCGCGCCTTCTGCGGGTTCAGATTGTCAGCCGCCAGGATCCCGGCCTCGGAGATGCGCGACAGCTGGGCGACACGGCCGCTGCCCGCCCGGGTGGACTGGACGACGGCGACACCTGCGGCGGCGGCCTCGGCCAGGGCGTCGAACTCGGCGGGTGGGGTCATCCCGGGCGCGAACCCCGCAGAGACGATGCCCTTGGCACCCGCGGCCACGAACGCGCGCACGGCGGTCCCGTCGGCACCTGCATAGGAATAGGAGACATCGACCCGGGGCAGGGTATCCAGCCCCCGGATGTCGAACTCGGTGTCCGGGGCGTGGCGCCGGACGGGGTGGCGATAGATCGCGACGCTGTCGGCGTCGGCGTGTCCCAGGATCCCGAAATCTGGCGTGCGGAAGGTCTGGAGCCGCCAGGTCGAGGTCTTGGTGACCTCGCGCGCGGCCTGGATCTCCTCGTTCACGCACACCAGAACGCCGAGCCCCCGCGCGGCAGGTGAGGCCGCGACCCGCAGGGCGGCGACCATGTTCGCAGGCGCGTCGGTGGCCAACCCACTGGCCGGGCGCTGGGCGCCTGTGATCACGACGGTCTTGTCGGTCTTGACCGTGAGGTTCAGCGCGTAGGCCGTCTCCTCCATCGACGCCGTCCCGTGCAGGATGATCACGCCCGTCACATCAGGGTCCGCCGTCACGCGGTCGATCTCGTGGACCAGCTGCTGCCATTCCGCGAAGGCGATCTTGGTGCTCGGGACCGGCGGGAAGGCGACCGGCACGATCTCGGCAATCTCGCGCACCTCGGGGAACCGCGCGAGCATGCCGTCGCTGTCCAGCATCTGGCCGAGCGACACGTAGTCCTGCACGTCGAAGGCATCCCGGCCCAGCGACGAGATCGTCCCGCCGGTTCCGATCAGGGCGACACGCGGCAAGGCGTTCATTCGGCGGCCATCGCTTGGGTCATGATGCAGGCAGCCTCGTGGCTGGCCGAGACGGGCACGATGGGCGGGCGCGCGGCCCGGCAGGCGTCGGTCGCCAGCTCGCAGCGGGGCGAGAAGGCGCAGCCCGGCGGCAAGCGGGTCAGATCGGGCGGCGAGCCGTCGATCGCCTGGAGCCGCTTGCCCCGCATCGCGCCCTTTACGGTCGAGTTCATCAGACCGCGGGTGTAGGGGTGCGCGGGCGCGCCGAAGACGTCGCGCACGGTACCGGTCTCGACGAACCGGCCAGCGTACATCACGGCGATCCGGTCGGCGATCTCGACCGCGACGCCGATGTCGTGAGTGACGAAGACGACGGCCATGCCGAGCTCGCGCTGCAACTGGCGCAGCAGCAGCAGGATCTGGATCTGAACGGTGGCGTCGAGCGCGGTCGTCGGCTCATCGGCCAGCAGCAGGCTGGGCCGGCACGAGAGCGCCAGCGCGATCATCGCCCGCTGGCGCATGCCGCCCGAGAGCTCGAACGGATAGTTCGAGAGGCGCCGCTTGGCCGAGGGGATCTGCACGAGCTCCAGAAGCTCCAGCGCGCGTGCCCGCGCCTCACGATCCGAGATCCCTTCGTGACGGCGGATCGTCTCGACGATCTGGTCGCCCACGGTGAAGACGGGATCAAAGGCCGTCATCGGCTCCTGGAAGATCATCGAGACGACGGGCCCGCGCAGGTCCGTCATCTTGCGCTCGTCGAGCGCCACGATGTCATGACCGTCGAGCATGATGTTGCCCGAAATTTCGGTCTTCTTGGCCGGCAGCAGGCGCATCAGTGCGCGCATCGTCACCGATTTGCCGGACCCGGACTCGCCCAGGATGCAAAGCACCTCGCCCTTGTCCAACGTGAAGTCGACCCCATTGACCGCGCGCACAGGCCCGGTCTCGCTGCTGAAGGCAACCGTCAGGTCGCTGACCTCGACCAGCCGGCTCATGCGGCCTCCGCGGGGGCGGCGCTGTGACCCGATTGCGGCTCGGCCATGTGGCAGGCGGTGAAGTGGCCACCGCCCGAGGACAGGCGCCGCAGCGTGGGCGATTTGAGGGCACAGATCTCCTCGGCATGCGGGCAGCGGGTGTGGAAGCGGCAGCCCGAGGGCGGGTTGATCGGGTTCGGCGGATCGCCCGTGATCGGCGGTGCAGTCGCCCGGCGATCGGGGTCCATGGACGGCATCGCTGACAGAAGCGCTTGCGTGTAGGGGTGTGCGGGCCGGGCATAGATGTCATCGACGGGCCCGATCTCGACGACCTCGCCCAGATACATCACCAGCACACGGTCCGAGATGTAGTGCACGACGTGCAGGTCATGGCTGATGAAGACATAGGTGAGGCCAAACTCCTTCTTCAGGTCGCTCAGCAGATTGAGTACCTGCGCCTCCACGGACTTGTCGAGCGCCGAGACCGCCTCGTCCAGGATCACGACCTCCGGCTCCAGCGCCAGCGCGCGGGCGATGTTGATGCGCTGGCGCTGGCCGCCCGACAGCTCGTGGGGATAGCGGCGGATGAAGAGGTTGGGATCGAGCCCGACCTTGCCCAGCAGATCGCGGGCACGGTCCTTCGCCTCGGTCGCGGAGATCCCGTGCACCTTTGGCGCGAAGGCGATCGTGTCCTCGATCGTGAGGCGGGGGTTCAACGAGGCATAGCTGTCCTGGAAGACCATCTGCATGCGCCGGCGCATGTCGCGCAGCGCCATGCCGCCCGGACCGATCATCTCGCCGCCCAGCGCCATGCTGCCGCTGTCGGGCTCGATCAGCCGCATCAGGAGCTTCGCGGTGGTGGACTTGCCGCAGCCGGATTCGCCTACGATCCCCAGCGTCTCGCCCGGCTGGACATCGAAGCTGACGCCGTCCACGGCCTGGACTTGCGCTACCTCGCGATTGAGGATGCCACCGCGCACGGGGAAGTACTTCTTCAGCTCGGTGACCGTCAGGATGGGTTTGTCGTTGCTCATGTCAGGCCCTCACATCCGGATGTCCATGGCCGAGCGCAGCCCGTCGCTGACCAGGTTGAAGCTGAGCGACGTGATGAAGATCGCGACCCCCGGCAGGGCGGCGAGCACGGGGTCGACATAGATCGCCTGGCGCAGGGTGTTGAGCATCAGACCCCACTCGGGCTCGGGCGGGCGGACGCCGAGACCGAGGAACGACAGCCCCGAGGCGAGGATGATCGAGACCGAGATCAGCGAGGTCGCATAGATGAAGATGGCCCCCAGGACGTTCGCCAGCACATGCACCCGGATGATCGTGAGCGCATTGGCGCCCGAGGCCCGGGCGGCTTCGACATAGTCGAGGCCCCTGACCTGGGTGGTCACGCTTTCGGCCACGCGGGCGAGCGGGGGGATGAAGACCAGCGTCAGCGAGAGCACCGCATTGCCGATGCCTGCCCCCAGGGCGCCGGAGATCGCGATTGCCAGCAGGACCGAGGGGAAGGCGTAGAAGATGTCCATGGTGCGCATGATCACCATGTTCACGTGGCCGCCGATGAAACCCGCGGCAATGCCCAGAGTGCCCCCGATGGCCAGCGCATAGAGCACCGGCATCACGCCCATGAACAGCGACAGCCGCGCGCCGTAGATCAGGCGGCTGAGCATATCGCGGCCGGTCTCGTCCGTGCCCAGCAGGTGTCCTTCGGTCCCGATCGGCTTGAGGCGCATGATCATCGAGGCGTCGTAGGGATCCACCGGGGCGACCCAGGGCGCCATCAGTGCCATCAATACGATCATGGTGACGACCGCGGCGAAGACCAGCGTCACGCGATCGCGCATCAGGCGCTGGCCGACGGTCGCCCAATAGCCCCGAGACTGCACCGCCACCTGGGCGACGTCGATATCGGGTGCAGTGATACTCAAGTTCATGGAGTGCTCCTTCGCCGCCTCAGCTCCGGCGCATGCGGGGATCGACAAACGTCTGGAGGATGTCGACAAGCAGGTTCAGGACGACGAAGAACATGGCCAGCACCAGGATCGTTCCCTGGAGGGTCGGGATGTCACGACGGAAGATCGCGTCGTTCAGCAGGTATCCCGTGCCCGGCCAGTTGAAGACCGTCTCGACCAGGATCGAGCCGCCCAGCAGATAGCCAAGCTGCAGACCCATCACCGCCAGCACGGTGGGGGCGGCGTTCTTCACGACATGCAGCATGACACGCAGGTTGCGCAGCCCCTTGGCGTGGAGCGCCTGCACGAACTCCTGGCTCAGGATCTCGGCAACGGTGGCGCGGACCGTGCGCGTGATGATCCCGCAGGGGATGACGGACAGGGTGATCACCGGCAGGATCAGGTGCTTGATATGCTCCCAGTCCCATTCCCAGGCGCCCGAGCCCCCGGGACCCATGCCGGTCGCGGGCAGCCAGCGCAGCTCGACCGCGAAGATGATGACCAGGACGATGCCCAGCCAGTAGTGGGGTACGGAGACACCGGTCACGCCGAACCCGGTCGCGACCTTGTCGATCCAGGTGCCCTGGAAGTACCCGGCGAACCCGCCCAGAAGCGCGCCGACCATGAAGCCGAGCAGCGTCGCGAAGATCGCCAGCATCAGCGTGTTCGGCACGGCGGCGGCCAGAGCCTCGGCGACGGGCTGGTGGTTCACGACCGAATTGCCCAGATCCCCCGTCAGCGCGCGGCCCAGCCAGCGCACGTATTGAATGGGAAGCGGCTGGTCGAAGCCGTAAGCGATTTTCAGTTTCTCGACCACCTCGGCTGGCGCATCGGCGCCCACGACCGCGTTGAGCGGGTCACCGGGGGCAATGTGCACCAGGGCGAAGGCCAGGATCGTCACGCCGAGCGAGATCGGGATGACGTAGAGGATCCGCCTGAGGATGTAGCCGAGCATGGTCGTCTCCTTGAAAACCGGGGGCGGCGCGCGGCCGCCCCCGATCGGTCACTCTTCGATGAAGACGGGTGAGAGGCTCTGGAACCAGTTCTGAGCTGGCACGAAGCCCTTCACCTTGGCCGACATCGCCCGGGGCGCCACGTCATGGACGACCCAGATGAACAGCGCCTCGTCGACCTCCTTGGTGTGCACCTTGGCCAGTATCGCATCGCGCTCGGCCGGGTCGAAGGTCAACTGCACCTGCTGGAGCAGCTCATCCATCTCCGGGTCCGAATAGTAGCCGAAGTTCACGCCGTTGGGTGCCGACAGGTCCGAGCGCAGGAAGCGCGTGAACGAGCTGTAGGGGTCCTGCGTCGTGTAGCTGACGTTGACACCGTGTGAGCCGTTCGCCTGCGGCGACTTGGCACCTGCCCGCCAGATGTCCAGCAGCGCCTGCCATTCGACCACATCATACTCAACTTTGATGCCGACGTCAGCGAGGTTCTGTTGGATGTACTCGTTCATCTGAAGCGGCAGCATCTGGCCCGACCCCGATGCCGAGATCGTCATCCGCACGGTGACAGGGTTCTCGGGGCTGTAGCCAGCTTCCGCCATCAGGGCCTTGGCGGCCTCGATATCGGTCTTCAGCTCGAAGCTTGGCGTGCCGTACCAGGCGTTTTCCGGCACGACGTGGCCCTTGGCCTCGACCCCGTAGCCGCCCAGCAACTGAACGATGCCGGCCCGGTCGATGGCCAGGTTGGCCGCCTTGCGGATACGCACATCGTTCCAGGGCGAACCCTCGACGCGGCTCAGGTGCCAGGGCCAGACGTGTGGATAGACGTTCGAGACGACCTCGAAGCCCGAGCTCTTGATGCGCGGGATCGCGTCCGGCGCGGGCGCTTCGATCCAATCGACCTGACCCGACAGCAGGGCCGCGGTCCGGGCCGAGGGGTCGGGCAGCGGGATCAGCACGACACGGTCGAGCTTTGGCACACGGGCCGTGTCCCAGTGGTCCGCGAAGGGCACCAGCTCGGCCCGCTCACGCGCGGTCAGCACGTCCAGCATGAAGGGCCCGGTGCCCGAGGGGTTCTTGGCGAACGCCTCCCAGCTGCCGGCCTCTTCGAAGCGCGTAGGCGACGCCATCAGGAAGTAGCAGATCTGGAACGGGAAGAAGCTGTCCGGTGTCTCGGTCTCGAACACCACCGTGTAGGCATCGAGCTTGGAGACCGACTTGAAGCCTGGCATCCGGAAGTTCACCAGCGAGGCCTGGCGTGCCGAGTATTGCGGGCTGTCTTCGTCGAAGAGCTTCTCGATGTTCCAGATCACCGCGTCCGCGTTGAACTCCGAACCATCGTGGAAGGTCACGCCCTGACGCAGCTTGAAGATCCACTTGGTCTTGTCGTCCGGGTCAACCTCCCAGCTCTCAGCCAGGCCCGGGACGAGGCCAGACGGCTTGTCCGACGTCGACAGATCCCAGTTGATGAGGGCGTCGTAGAGTTGCAGACCGACGAATCGGAAGCCTTCGAAGCCGTTGTCGGGTTGTCCCCAGGTCAGGGGGATATCGTTCGCGGTCATGCCGATGCGCAGCGTGCCTTCCGCGTTCGCGGGCGCCGTGTGCACGGTTGCCACCATGGCGACCGCGGCCGCCAATCGAGCGGCCCATCTTCCTAGTTTGTGTGATCCAGCCATTCTCACCTCCGAGCGCGTGATCCATTCTCGGGAACTCTCAGTGCCCCCACGTCCACCAGAATGCCGCGATGCGTCCAACAATCCAGCTTTGATGCGCTATTTATGACCATTGCAAAACATATGCGGATTGGATGGGCATAAACTCAATCCGATGTCACGATCATGATCAGTTTATAAGCAAGTTGTCTGATCTGACCGACTCAGGCCTGCGTGGGATATGTAACCCTGTGGTTGTACGCTGGCCGTTCGCCGGCCTTTGCGACAGTCGATCAGCCCGCTGTCGAGGGGGATTACGAGAGCGAGCTTGAGGTGCCGCCATGCCAGGGACTGGTCAGTCTACGGAAGTTTCGGTAGCTCTGAGATCGACCAGACCTAGTTCAAGGGATATGGTCTTGGACACGTAGGGACTGATGCCGATCTGAAATCGACTCGTTTTCAAGGAGAGGGACAGTTATGGCGCGGAAACTGATGCGCTCTATTGCCGGATGGGGCGGTGCCCAACCACGCTTGCAGCCCGAGGTCTGGCCGGTCGTCACGCCGAGCTTCACCGTTCCTGCCGGCGCGGAGATCTTCACCATCGGCTCGTGTTTCGCGCGGAACATCGAGCGTAACCTCCAGACGCTCGGTTTCAACATCCCGACCGCTGACGCCTCGATGCCGGACGAGGAATGGGGCGACGACAACAACCAGTTCCTGAACCGCTTCACGCCGCAGTCCATGTGGCAGGAAGTGCATCAGGCGGCGGTGATGTACGAGAAGGGCGGGTTCGACCGAGACCTCGTTCAGAAGTATGCGATCGAGCATGAAGACAAGTGGATCGACATCGAGTTCCCGAACTACGTGCCCGTCACACCGGACAGGTTCTTCGAGCGCCGCGAGTATCTCTATGCAATCAACAAGCGGATCTTCGAGGCGGGGTGTGTCACCATCACACTCGGCCTGATTGAGAGCTGGCAGGACACCGAAACCGGCCTCTATCTCAACTCCACGCCGCGGGGCAGGCCGATGCTGGGCCTTGGCGAGCGGTTCAAGCCGATCCTCACCGAGTTCTCGGAGGCCTACCGTCTTGTCGATGAGACCGTGGCGACGATCAAGCGTCTGAACCCGGACGTGAAGATTCTGATGACCACCTCACCGGTACCCCTTACGCGTACCTTCACCGAACAGGACGTCATCACGGCCAATTCGCACGCCAAGTCGGTCCTCAGGGCCGTCTCGGGGGAGATCTGCGCCAAACACGATGATGTCGACTACTTCCCCGCCTACGAGTCGGTCGTCCTCACCAAGTCGTGGGACGTCTGGGAGGGGGACATGCTGCACCCGACCAAGGCGTTCATCGCGAAGATCGTCGAGCGCCTGGCCGAGCACTACTTCAACGAAGCCGACGCTGCCTGGACCTTGTACCACAAGAGCTTCGTCCAGGCGCTGGACGGGAGTTTCGACGATGCCTTCGCCTCGATCAACGAGGCGTTGGAGCAGGACCCCGACAATCTCGAGATGTTGCGACACGCGGCAGGTGTCGCGAAAGGCGTGAGAAACACGGAGGCGCTTCTCAGCTATGTCGAGCGAGTGGTCGCCATCGATCCAAAGCCGGCGGACCTGACCATGCTGGCGGCCACCAAGGCGCGGGTGGGTGACCTGGAAGGCGCCGGGGATGTCTACAAGCGCATCGTCGACATGTTGCCGACCAACGGGGCCGTGCGGCTCCAGTACGCCCGGCATCTGATGCGGTGTGGCGACAATGAGCTGGCCGAACGGCACATCGAATACGCGCTCGAACACAACCCGAACTATTACCCCCTCCTGCTCGACTACGCGAAGCTGGCGCTCGCCCGCGGCGCCAACGAGGCGGCGATTGAACGGTCGCGTCGTGCTCTGATCGTGACGCCGCCCCAGCGGGCGGACATCTGCCACCTGATGATCGGTCAGGCGCATCTGGCACTGGGCAATCTT
Organism: Pseudomonadota bacterium; assembly: GCA_039033215.1. Taxonomy (GTDB): domain Bacteria; phylum Pseudomonadota; class Alphaproteobacteria; order Rhodobacterales; family Rhodobacteraceae; genus Thermohalobaculum. The sequence goes on from JBCCDA010000007.1 coordinate 18,706, forward strand.
GACGAGGCCAGACGTGTCGCGTTCGGGGACGAGATCAGCGGTGAGAACACCTCGCGCATCCTCGAGCGCTTGCGCCGACAGCTGAGCGCGCTTGATGAGACGGCCGAAGCTCAACCGGAGCCGGAGACTGAGCTCCAGTCTGAGCCAGAACCCGAGCCTGCCCCGCCGGCATAGGCCTCGCAGCTTCGGGCCCACGGTCTCAGCGCCACCCGGCAGAATGCCGTGTTACGCGATCGTTTGAGCAACGTGCTCGCCGCCTTACGAGCTGTCCAAGCGCTGGACAGCCAGCTTGACACGCTAGGGTGCATTCCCTCCAGTGAGGCTGCTGCACGGCAAGGGGGGCTGTCATCGTCGTCACGATCGCACAGGAGAAGGTCGGCTTCGTCGACCCCCATGACTGCACCGACGCCAAGGACGACCTGGCGCTTCTGCGGGCCACGTTTGACACATTGGTGAGCGTGCAGAACGGCACCGTCTCGCCGGGATTGGCTGAAACGTGGACGGTTTCGGATGATGCGCGGCACTGGCGGTTTCGCCTGCGGGGCGGTCTTCGGTTCCACGACGGGACTGCCTGCACCGCCGAGAGCGTCGCGCGCTCGCTCGAGCGGATGGCGCGGCCCGACAAGGGCTACACTTTGGGAGCGCCCGGCGTCTGGCACCAATACATGGCCGATGCCGAGATCACGTGCGAGGATGACCTCACACTCAACGTTCGACTAACGGCGCCGCTGGCCGACTTCCCCGAGATCCTTGCCCAGGGGTTCATCGCTGCCCCCTCGATGATCGTTGCGCTGGACGGCGGCGGGACGGCTCTGCCCTGCGGGACCGGCCCCTACCGGGTCCTCCGCGCAGACCCTGATCTGGTGGTTGCCGAGCGGGTTGATGGGCATTTCCGGGCGGGCTCGGGGCCGAAGGATGTCCGTTGGATGCGGGAGCCGACCGCCGAAGGCCGCCGTGATCTGCTGGTTTCGGGGCGTGCCCAGGTTGCCATTGGGGTACCCTCGCCTGGTTTGGATCCGGTGTCCGGGATCACGTGGCTGCGGTATGTGAACCCGGTTGCGATCATCTACCTGCTCAACTCGGCACAAGGTCCGCTGTCCGACCCGCGGCTTCGAAAGGCACTCGACCTCGCAGTGGATCGCCGGGCGGTCGTCCAGAACGTGCTCGGCGGGCACGCGGTACCGCTCCATGCCATCATGCCGCCGTTCTCGCAGGGGGCCGATCGCCCGGCGCCTGTGGCGCAGGATCTGCCCGCCGCCCGGCGCCTGATGGCTGAGGCGGGGTACGCCGACGGCCTGACCCTGCGGCTCGACTGCCCGACGCGGCTGCCTGATGAGGCCGAGGCACTGACGGCGGAGCTGGCCCGGCAGATCAGGCCGCTCGGCATCACGCTCGACGTGACGATGCATCGCGACCGCGAGGCCTACGCGCACATGGTGCGGCGCAAGGAAATCGGCGATCTCTGCGTCTTCGACTCGAGCCCTCAGAGCACCTTCCGGGTGCTCTACGAAAAGATCGACTCCAGGGTGCGCGGGTCGTGGTGGCAGGGCTATGCCAACCCCGGCGTGGAGTCGGATCTCGACCTTGCGCGGCGCACGACCGATGCGGAGGGGCGGACGGCGATCTACCGCGGGATCATTGCAGGGCTGCAGGACGACCCGCCGTGGCTCACGCTCTATACGCCGATGAAAGTCGTGGGTCTTGCGGGTCGGCACGAGGCCTTCCGGATGCCGCCGGACGCGGTACTCGACATATGCGCGGTGCCTGATTTCTAAGAAATTACGTCCTTCTTTGCGGTGCAGTTTGGGGCGGCGTCGAATCTGCTCTTCCAGATGCTCGCGTATAACGTGTGCAAACCACGGTTTTTCGTCTGAATCGTCGGGTCAATCTTTAAGCACGCTCGCGGCATATGGCGGAAATATGCGCAACTAAGCGCGAAGATGCAGGCAATTGCGCTGTTTGCCTTTGCAACTGTCCTTTGTCCCCTAAGGTGCATTTCAAGAAGGCGCTGAAGAACCGCGCCCGGCATGGACACTAGGAGGTGACTGACATGAAACTGACCACGGTAATGGGCGCCGCCATGGCGCTCGGGTTGGCCGGAACGGCAGCCGCGGATACGCTGGCGACGGTCAAGGAACGGGGCTACATGAACTGCCAGGTCGGTCAGCCGACCCCGGGCTTCTATCAACTGGCGGAAGACGGTACGTGGTCGGGGCTGGACGTCGACTTCTGCCGGGCCGTCTCGGCCGCGATCTTCGGCGATCCCGACAAGATCGAGTATCAGTCGGTCACATCCGCCGTGCGCTTCACGGCGCTGGCGAACGCCGAGAGCGACATGCTCAGCCGTACGACCACCTGGACGGCCGTGCGTGATACGCAGCTTGGCCTGAACTTCACGACGACCACGTTCTACGATGGTCAGGGCTTCCTGGTGCCCGTGGACAGCGGCATCAACTCGGCCATGGAGCTCGACGGTGCCACGATCTGCGTGCTTACCGGCACCACGACCGAGCTGAACCTCGCCGACTTCTTCCGCGGCAACAACATGCAGTTCACGCCTGTCACGAACGAGAACGTCAACGTGCTCGTTGAGGGCTATCTTGGCGGCGGCTGTGACGCCTACACCAACGACAAGTCGGGCCTTGCCGCCCGCCGCTCGGCCTTCCCGGATCCGTCCGCGCACAAGATCTTGCCCGAGACGATCTCGAAAGAGCCGCTCGGCCCGGTCGTTCGGCAGGGTGATGATGCCTGGCGCAACCTGGTGCTCTGGACGATCTTTGGCATCATGCAGGCCGAGGAGTTCGGGATCACCTCGGAGAACGTAGAGGAGATCGCCGCCAACCCGCCCAGCCCGAACGTCGCCCGCCTGTTGGGCTCGGAAGGCAACATCGGCGAGGGGCTGGGCGTCAGTCCGACATTCATGGTCGATGTGATCAAGGGTGTTGGTAACTACGGCGAGATCTACGAGGCCCATGTCGGCGAAAACACGCCTATCGGGATCCCGCGCGACGGCACCCTGAACGCATCGTGGACCAACGGCGGCATCATGTACGCCCCGCCGTTCCGCTGATCCCCTGAAACTGTGGCCGCGCCCTCCGGGGCGCGGCGCGAGGTGCCCGTGGCGATCTCCGACACACCCAATGAACCAGAAGGCATTGGCGGCCGTCTGAGCCGCTGGTGGCGCGACGAGCATACGCGCGGCATCCTGATGCAGTTACTGACGATCGCCCTGGTGGGGGGCGTTCTCTGGTGGCTGATCAGCAACACGCTCACCAACATGGCGACCCGCAGTATGTCGGCGGGGTTCGATTTCCTCGATGTCTCGGCTGGCTTCGGGATCGGCTTTACGCTGGTTCCCTATCAGGAGGGTGACACCTACCTGCGCGTCTTCTGGGTGGGGATCGCGAATACGCTTCTAGTCGCTGTCGTCTCGATCATCATTGCGACGATCCTTGGAGTGATCGTCGGTCTGGCGCGGCTGTCGTCGAACTGGCTGATCTCGCGGATCGCACGATCCTATGTCGAGTTTCTACGCAATACGCCGCTGCTGCTGCAGATAATCGCGTGGTACTTCGGCGTCTTTAACCTGCTGCCCCGGCCCAAGCAGAGTATCGAGCTGGCCGAGGGCTTCGTGCTGAACAATCGTGGGTTCTACTTCCCGGCGCCAGTACCCGAGGCCGGGTTCAATGTCTTGCTGATCTCGATCGTGGTCGCGATCGCGGTGGCGGTCGGCGTGATGCGCTGGGCGTCGGTCCGGCTCAACCAGACGGGCAAGCCCTTCCCGGGTGTTTCGGTTGGTCTGGCAGCTCTGGTCGTGATCCCCGTCGTTGTCTACCTTGCGCTCGGCGGCCCGCTGGCCTGGGACGTGCCCGAGCTGAAGGGCTTCAATTACCGCGGCGGCATCGAGGTGCCCCCCAGCTTCTGTGCGCTGATCGTGGCGCTGTCGGTCTACACATCGTGCTTCATCGCCGAGGTCGTGCGGGCCGGCATCCAGTCGGTTCCCAGAGGCCAGTTGGAAGCGGCCGGTGCGCTAAACCTGTCGTCGGGCTGGACGATGCGCCGGATCGTGCTGCCCCAGGCGATGCGGGTGATCATCCCGCCTCTGATCTCGAACTACCTCAACATTACCAAGAACTCGTCGTTGGCGATCGCGATCGGGTTCCCGGACCTCGTGAGCGTCTGGATGAACACGTCGCTGAACCAGTCAGGCCGAGCGATCCCGATCGTGGCGATGACCATGGCGTTCTATTGCCTCGTCTCGCTGTCGGTGTCGCTGCTCATGAACTGGTACAACAAGCGCGTACAGTTGAAGGAGCGCTAGATGGACGGCCAGACCATCACGTTCCGCCCCAAGCCCGACAGGCCGCCGCCGCCTGATACCGTGGGTTTCGTTGGCTGGGTGCGCCAGAACCTCTTCCGCGATGTGCCGAACGCGCTGATGACGCTGCTGGGCGGGTACATCGCCTTCTCGATCTGCTGGTGGGTGCTGGACTGGGCCGTGTTCACGGCTGTCTGGCAGGCCGAGAACCGGCGCGAGTGCCTGGATGCAGTTGGCCGTGCGGGCGCCTGCTGGCCTGGCGTCTTCGTTTGGTTCGAGAACCTGATCTACGGGCTCTATCCCAAGGACCAGGTCTGGCGGATCAATCTTGGCTTCGCGATCCTGGTGGCCTGGGTCGTCCCGCTCTGGATGGCGCGGGTGAAGTCCAAGGTGCCGATCGGCCTGACGGCGATCGTGATCTTCCCGTTCCTGGCCAGCTACTTCTTCCTTGGCGGCGACAAGGGGATCATCTGGACCGCCCTGATCGCCCTTGGCATGGCCACCTTCGTCTGGGTCTGGCTGACCGTGATTGCCGAGCGGGCGACGGGGCTGACCGCCGCCCAGTGGCTGGTGCGCCGGTCGGGTGCGACCGGGGATGCGGCCGAGAAGCGGGTCAAGCAGATCGGTGCCGCGGTGCTCTATCTCGCGGCTGTCGCGGTTGTCAGCATGCTGTCCTTCGATCAGGTGAAGACCCAGCTCTGGGGCGGGCTCTTCCTCACGCTGGTGATCTCGGGCTTCGGGATCGCGTTCTCGTTGCCCGCAGGCGTGCTGCTGGCGCTGGGGCGGCGGTCCAAGCTGCCGGTGATTTCGGGTCTCTCCACCGCGTTCATCGAGCTCTTCCGGTCCGTGCCGCTGATCACCATCCTTTTCATGTTCAACACCATGCTGCCGCTCTTCGTGCCGCCGGACTTCGAGGTGAACCAGCTCGTGCGCGCCATCGTTGCCGTCTGCCTCTTTGCGTCCGCCTACATGGCCGAGGTCGTGCGCGGCGGGCTGCAGGCGATCCCGCGCGGTCAGTACGAGGCGGCGGGCTCGCTGGGCCTCGGATACTGGCGCACAACGGGGCTGATCATCCTGCCGCAGGCGCTGACGATCATGATCCCGTCAATCGTCTCGGTCTTCATCGGGCTCTTCAAGGACACGACGCTGGTCTCCATTATCGGGCTGTTCGACCTGATGAACATGGCCCGTGCGATTGGCGAGGACACGACGTGGCTGGGCCTCTTCATCGAACCGTTCTTCGTGGTCTCGATGATCTACTTCGCCTTCTGTTTTGCGATGTCGTCCTATTCCATCGGGCTCGAGGACAAGCTGGGCAAGGGGCGCAACCGCTGATGGCCCCCCGCGCACAGACCGCCATCGAGATCGTGGGCCTGAACAAGTGGTTCGGCACCTTCCACGTGCTCAAGGACATCGATTTGGCGGTGGCCGAGGGTGAGCGGATTGTCATCTGCGGCCCTTCAGGCTCGGGCAAGTCGACGCTGATCCGCTGCATCAACCACCTCGAGGCGCACCAGGAAGGTGACATCATCGTCCGCGGCACTGTGGTCGCCCGGGACGGCAAGAACACGGCCCAGATCCGTGACGGTGTCGGCATGGTCTTCCAGCAGTTCAACCTCTTTCCGCACATCACCGTGCTGGAGAACTGCACCCTAGCGCTGACGCTGCACCAACACATGCCCAAGGCCGATGCCGAGGAGCTGGCCATGACGCATCTCAACCGCGTCGGTATTGGCGATCAGGCGCTGAAGTATCCGATGCAGCTCTCGGGCGGTCAGCAGCAGCGTGTCGCGATTGCCCGTGCGCTGAGTCTGCGCCCGCACATCATGCTGTTCGACGAGCCGACCTCGTCGCTGGATCCCGAGATGGTCAAGGAGGTGCTGGACGTCATGGTCGAGCTGGCCTCCGAGGGGATCACCATGCTGGTGGTCACGCACGAGATGGGTTTTGCCAGCCAGGTCGCCGATCGCGTGATCTTCATGGATCAGGGCGAGATCGTCGAGGCAGCCCCCACCGGCGAATTCTTCGGCAACCCGCGCTATGACCGGACCCAGCAGTTCCTCTCGCAGATCCTGTGAGCGCGGGCGCCTGAAATGAGCGGCCCCCGCAAGCTGCCGCACCATGGCCGCTACGACTATGCCAGCATCGCCGGGCGACCCGACTTCGACTGGCCCGGCGGGCGGCGACTGGCGGTCTATCTTGGCATGAACCTCGAGTGTTTTTCCTTCGGCGAGGGGCTGGGAGCGGAACTGGCGCCGGGGGGGCCGCAACCGGATGTGCTCAACTACGCCTGGCGCGACTACGGCAACCGGGTCGGCGCCGTGCGGATGCTGGAGCTGTTCGAGCGCATGGAGCTGCCGGTCACGGTCCTTGTGAACTCGTACCTCTACGACGAAGCGCCGGGGCTGATCGAGGCCTACCGGGCGCAAGGTCACGAGATCGCGGGGCACGGGCGGACCAATGCCGAACGTCAGGGGGTCCTGGACGAAGCGGGCGAGCGCGCGCTGATCGCCGAGGCTACGACCGAGATCACCCGCCGTGAGGGGGTCGCGCCCAAGGGATGGCTGGGGCCCTGGATCTCTCAGAGCCGCGTGACGCCCGATCTGCTACACGAGGCGGGTTACGAGTACCTGCTGGACTGGTGCCACGACGATCAGCCCACCTGGATGACCACCCGACAAGGTCGGATCCTGTCGATCCCCTATCCCCAAGAGCTCAACGACATCCCCCAGATCGTGGGCCGCAAGCGCGAGGGGTCCGAATTTGCCGACATGATTATCGACGCCTTCGATGTCATGCTGGAGGAAAGCGCGCGGCGCCCGCTTGTGATGGGTATCGCGCTGCACGGATACCTGATGGGTCCGCCGCACCGCTTCAAGCATCTCGCGCGGGCGCTGGCGCATCTCAAGGCGGCGGGTGATGCTGTCTGGTGGACAACGGCGGGCGAGATCAACGACCACTACCGGTCACTGGGGCTCTGACCCCGTACGAAGGGGAGAGACATGCGTTTGAAGGACAAAACCGCCGTCGTGACCGGGGGCGCCTCCGGCATCGGCAAGGCCATCGCGCTGAAGTTTGCCGGGGAAGGCGCTCATGTGATCGTAGCGGATGTAATCGAGGCGCCGCTGGAAGGCGGTGAGCAGACTGTCGAGGCAATACTGGCCGCGGGCGGATCGGCCGAGCAGGTCTCCTGCGACGTGACCCGGGCCGCCGATCTGGACGCCGCCGTCGCGCGTGCCGTGGAGGTCGGCGGGCGGTTGGACGTGATGGTCAACAACGCGGCCGTGCGCTCGCCCTTTCGGGTGCACGAGACCACCGACGAAGAATGGGACCGCGCCATCGGCGTCAACGCCAAGGGCGTCTTTATGGGCTGCCGTGCGGCGATCCGTCAGATGCTGACGCAGGACCTGGTGGACGAGGTCCGGGGGCGGATCGTCAACCTCTCGTCCCAGCACGGCATGGTCCGCAGCCCGCAGGCCTTCTGCTACGGGGTCGGCAAAGCGGCGGTGGTCTACATGACGCGCCAGATCGCCGGGGACTATGCGCCGGACGGGATCGTCTGCAATGCGGTAGCACCAGGCAAGGTGCTGACGGGGCGGGGCGGGGCCGCGACAGCGCCCGAGACGCTGGCCTATTCCCATTCGCGCACGCCGTGGTCGCGGCTGGGCCGACCGTCCGACGTGGCGAACGCGGCGCTCTTCCTGGCAAGCGACGAGGCGACTTTCATCACCGGCGAGAACCTGATGGTCGATGGCGGCTGGATGGCCAGCTAGCGGGCTCGGGTGGGCCTTGCGTTGGGTCGGCCGGTGGTCCCTCGGTTCACATCTGCGACGCATCCTCGTCCGCTCAAGGGGGGTGAGAGTTCATGACCGAAATCCAGGGGTTCCACTTCATCTCCGGCCTGCCGAGATCAAGGTCCACGCTGCTGGCGGCGATCCTGCGGCAGAACCCGCGGTTCCACGCCTCCATGACCTCGCCCGTCGGCCCCCTGTTCAACGCCTGTCTGAACGCGATGGGGGCCGAGAACGAGTTTGCGGTTTTCTTCAGTGACGACCAGAAGCGCGCGATCCTGCGGGGGGTCTTCGACAACTACTACCGGTTCGTCGACGCGGGCGAGATCGTCTTTGATACGAACCGCATGTGGACCAGCCAGATCCCGGCCGTGCGCCAGCTTTTCCCGCGCTCGAAGATGATCTGCTGCGTGCGCAACCCCGCCTGGGTCTTCGACTCGGTCGAGCGGCTGACCCGCAAGAACGCCTTCGATGTCAGTCGGATCTTCTCGTCGCCGCAGGAACGGTCGACCATCTTCACACGGGCGGACGCGCTGCTGCACCCCAACCGCATGATCGGCTTCGCCTCGTCCGCGCTGAAGGAGGCGTACTACAGTGCGGAAAGCGACATGCTGCTGCTGGTGGACTACGATCTGCTGGCCAGCCGCCCCGCCGAGGTACTGCCGCTGATCTACAAATTCATTGATGAGGAGCCCTTTGACCACGACTTCGACAACGTCGAGTACGAGGCCGAGGACTTCGACATGCAGATGCTGGCCAAGGATCTGCATACGGTCCGTGGGAAGATCGAGCTGACGCCGCGCCAGACCATCCTGCCGCCCGATCTGTTCAAGCGCTTCCAGGACCTCATCTTCTGGCATGACGCCGCGGGCACGGCTGCGCACAGGATCGTGGTGTCGAACGAGATGGACTAAGCCTGAACGACGTCCGGGGGCTGCCGTTGAAGGCTCGTCACGCCCGATCGTGACAAAGGCCACGTGCCCACCGCATTTTACAGATGCTGCCCGAATCACAAACACTGCGCGCGACGCAACCTAAAGAAGAGCGCAAGAAATTGAACTTTATCGCTGCAAGTTCACCTGCTCCGTGTAAGAACACCTTGTAAACCATATTTCTACCGAGATTTTCAAAACACACAATCCATCAGTGCAAAATGCACGTGAAATTACCCATGGTTGTGTGTCATGGTCATGTATTTGTGAATTTGTTGTTTAATGAAAAAAATAGAATAAAATTGATTCCAAGGATTTTCATCAGCACCTTGGGTTCCAGTAATGGCAAAAAGATACTTAGGGGACGATGGATGGTTGCTCACCTTAAAGGAGAACAATCAGACACTACTTCACCTGTTGGGAATCTCCGGAGCTACATCGCTTGATGAGGCTGTGTTCAGCCTCGAGAAGATCACCACCGATCGCCGCTACTCCGGGTATGCGCTGACGCTGTGCCGAGCCACAGATGGCGGTGTTGTGTCGTCAGCGCTCGCGGCCGGGGGTGTGTTCGCCGAACTAGAAGGAAGATCGGTACCAAGCGCAACGTCTTGTCAGGCGTTTTTTCCGTCTGACAAGCCCGTGCGCCTGCAGCCTGGCTCCCGCGGGAACCATCGGCTGTTTGCCCCTGTTGCGACACGCATGGGGCTTGTAGCGTTTGGTGTCCATGCGCGCGTTGGAAGCGGCGTGGGGAACTTCGGGCTGATCGTTTGCTCAAGTGTCGAGAGCGCGCGGAGCGATGTGCGCACCACCGGGGACACGGATGTGCTGCAGCTTGCGCTGCTAGCAGTCGTGCAGAACCATCTGGATGCGACATCCGCTGATCAGAGCGCAAAGCTGCCCCGCGGAGAGGCAGAGGTCCTGGCCGCCTACGCCAACGGGCGCACCCCGAAGGAGATCGCGGAAGAACGGCAAACGTCGGTGCGGACCGTGCGAAATCAGCTCGACTCGGTGCGTCAGCGACTGTCGGCGCGGACGAACGCCCACGCCGTCGCATTGGCCACCGCATGCAATGCGATTCCCATATCTGTCGATAGTATTGTCGACTTTGGTTAAAGCAACCGAAGGTCGAGTTGGCGGTGGGTAAATATAATAGTGGGTAGGTAGAATGACGGATCGCCGGATTGGAGGGCCTCCCGCATTATGAGGCATCGAATCAAAGGCTGATCTGTTCGAGGACGAGAAGTACAAAGCTAGACAACTTACCGCAAAGAATTGCTGACTCTGCTTTTGTGTGGAGTGGCCAAAAAAATTTTGAAAGCCAAGATCTCAATTTATCTTGGCCACCTCTAGCTCTGTGCTTCTGAAAGTTGAACTAGATTGGTTGTGTACGCGCCAAGGTAGCTGACTGATATTAGCAAAGAGGTCACGTGTCATGCCGATTTCCTTTACTGAAGCTGGAGTATTTTCGGGTGCGGACGGCGGTCCGAACATCCTGAACAACCCAACCTCTTTGCAGTTCGGCCCTGACGGCCGACTCTACGTCACCGAACAGAACGGCAGCGTGAACGCTTTCACGGTCGAGCTTCAGGGCGACACCTGGGTGGCAACCGACGCCGAGGAACTGGTCGATGCAAACGGCGATGGCCTCGTCAAGAACATCCAGAACCACAATGACGACGGTTCCGTTAACAACGTCGAAGACAATCGCCAAGTAACTGGCATTCTGACGGCTGGCACCGCAGACGAGCCGATCCTCTACATTTCGTCGAGCGATCCGCAGATTGCGTCGAACGGGGAAAAGAACCTCGACACGAACTCCGGTGTCGTGACGCGCGCCAGCTTCAACAGCACGACGGGCGAATGGGAGGTAGTTGACCTGGTCCGCGGCCTGCCCCGGTCCGAAGAGAACCACGCCGTCAACGGCATGATTCTGGGCGAAGACGGCACGACCCTCTTGCTGCAGGTTGGCGGCTTCACGAACAATGGCGCGCCATCGGGTTTCTTCTCGTACACCAACGAGTATGTGCTTTCGGGTTCGGTCCTCGAGCTTGATCTGGCCGCGCTGGATGCTCTGCCGACGCTGACTGATCCTAACGGCGGGCAAGACGGCACTTCGCGCGACTACAAGTACGATCTGCCCACGCTGGACGACCCCAACCGGACTAATGCGCCTGTGGGTCTGAGCGACGCGGATGCGATCGCCCAAGGGTTTCTGGAAGACTCGGACGGCATGGACCTTGTTGGCCCTTGGGGTGGCAATGATGGCCTTAACATGGCGATTCTGCCGGCTGACGCGCCCCTGCGCATCTTCGCCGACGGCATGCGAAACGCGTATGACCTAGCGCGTACGCCAGACGGCAAGATCTACACCGTCGACAACGGTTCGAACGGTGGTCTCGGCGGCGCGCCCGCAGTTGAAGGTCAGGTGTTTGCCGGACCGGACGGACAGCTTGGTACTGCTGACGATATTGTCGCGCCGGATGACGGCGACGGAATCGCCGGCGAAGCGCTGGCAATCCCGGGCGTGGGCAGCTTCGGCGAAGGCGAGCCGCTGCAGCAGATCGTCGAGGGTGGCTACTACTACCACGCCAACCCGGTTCGTTCGAACCAGAACCAGTCCTGGACGGTCTACAACGACAGCGGCAACGAGGACACGAGCCTGGCGACGAGCTTTGTCCCTGACATCTCGGCCCTCGTGCCCATCGGGGTCAACATCGCCGATGGCTTCCTGATTGATCCGTCGAAGTTCGCGGGATTGGAAGGCCTGGATCCGAACGATGTGGACGATCGCGCGATCATTGATGCACGACTGTTCCTGAGCGGCGTGACCATCGACAGCGACGCGCTGGAGCAGAACGATCCCGATGGCGACGGCCCGGGCCAGCAAGCCATTGAAATCCTGGGGTCTTCGACCAACGGTATCCTCGCCTATGACAGCGGCGGTGCGGCGTTCGGCGGGACGATTGACGGCAAGCTGTTCGTCACCCAGTTCAACGATAACATCACGCTGCTGAACATTAACGATGCCGGCACCGATCTCGAACCCATTTTTGAGGAAGGCCCGGACGGCATCTTTGGCACGGCAGACGACGTCGTTCAGGACGCAGACGGCGTTCTCTTCGTGGCGAACACCACCCTCGGTGTGCCGCTTGTCAACCCGCTTGACGTCACGCAGGGCCCAGGCGGAACCCTTTGGGTCGCTGAGATCGGTAGTAATGAAATCACGGTTCTTGCACCTTCCAACGTCATCGATCCGTTCAACGACGACTCCGACTTCGACGGCATCCTGAACGTCGACGATCCGTTCATCCGAGATGCCTCGAACGGTACGCTCGTTACCATCACGCCTGACGCACCCACCGTGTGGGAGTTCTCGCAGGATGCAGGCGACGTGACGCCCGGACCCGACGGGTTCGGCGGTGGCCTCACCGGCGTGATGATCAATGGCACGACCGACTTCGAGGAGTTCTTCCAGTCGCCGCTTGATCCAGGCGACCCGAACAACAGCCAGATCCAGCTCGACAACGTGAAGTTCGTGACCGCCGCCGGCGGCGGCACGACCACGATCGAGCAAGTGTCGAACGGTGATCCGTTCGAGAACGGTAACAACGGTGAATTCCTGTTCCACACCGGCTTCACGCTGGGCGCGACGGTCGAGACCTTCACCGTCACCTGGGTCGTGAAGAACCCTGCGGCGACGTCGCTGGGGAATGATATCACTGACAGCTTCCAGCAGATCGGTGGGTATATCGGCGACGGTACGCAGTCGAACTACCTGAAGATCGTTGCGATCGAGACCGCCAACGGCGGTGGCACGCGGAACATTCAGATCGCGCTGGAAGATAACGACGGTATCAGTCAGAGCATCAACCTCCCGGCTAACGATGTCTTCAATGAAGCGGTGCTGGTCCAGGACTCGAACATCGTGTTCGAACTGGAAATCGATCCGACGGCAGGCACGGCCGTTCCGAAGGCGACCTACACGACGACGAGCGGTGATGTCGAGATCACCGGCGGTCCGACGGATGTGATCGACCTGACGGGTTCGGCGGTTCTGAACACAATCCAGGGCAACAACACGGTCGAGGGTCAGACGACGGGGATCGCCACGGGGCTGTTTGCGACGAACAACGGGTCGTCGAACGACACGTTCCAGGCCGTCTTCGACAGCATCACCGTCACGGCCACCGAGGCCGAAGTGGCTCCGGTCGCTGGCGACGACAGCTTCTTCACGCAACCGAACAACTCACTGACGATCTCGGTTGCCGATCTCTTGGCCAATGATACCGACGCAAATGCCAGCGATACACTGGTCGTGACCGGCGTCAGCGGAGATGCGAACGCGACGGTAACGCTTGACGACAACGGCACTGCCGGCGACACGTCGGACGACTTCGTGACCTTCACGCCCGTGACCGACTTCACCGGCACATCGGTCTTCTCTTACACGGTCACCGATGGCACGCTCACCGATACGGCAGACGTATCTGTCGATGTGTCTGACCTGAGCGTCCTGTTCCGGGTGAACGCTGGGACTGCGACCATCGCAGCATCGGCCAACGACCCCTACAACAGTACGCTCGACTGGATCGGGACGGGTGCCGCAGGCGCGCAGTCTGGCACGCAGTCCGGGCTCGATTTCTCAGTCAACACGGGGAATCTATCGGTTCACGACATCGCGGGCCGCGACGCATCGGTGGCCGACTATGTGCCGCAGGAGCTCTTTGCACAGGAGCGCTGGGATCCGGACTCAGGTGCGGAAATGCAGTACAGCTTTGGTGGCGGCGATCTGGCGGTTGGCACGTACACGGCCAACATCTTCGCTGGCAACGGCTTTGGCGGCACGTCTGCACCTGGACAGCGGGTCTTCGACATTCTGGTCGAAGATGAGCTGGTGTTTGACGATGTCGATCTCGCAGCTCTCTTTGGTCATCAGACCGGCGGTCTGCTGACGTGGACGGGCGAGGTAACGGACGGGACGCTCGACATCGAGTGGGTGCGCGATGGCGTGAATTCTGTCGAGAACCCGACCGTGAACGGCATCGAGATTCTGGCCGGCGCAGTGGGCGAGGCGCCTCTGAGCGTCTCCATCGTCAGCGGCGACCAGACCGTAGGCGAGGATGATGGCTCGGCGTTCATCTCGATCCTGACGAACCGGACGGTTCCGAACGACGAGAGCGTGACGTTCACCTATGTCATCGAAGGCGTCACAGCGACACCCGAGGCCGATTACTCGCCCAACGAGTCACTCACCGGCGCCGGGACGGCCACTTTCACCGGTACCGCGACCATTGCGGGCGGGTCGTCGGACTTCCAGATCCCGATCGATATCCTTCAGGACACGGACATCGAACCGAACGAGACCTTTACGGTGGAAATCACCAGCGTGAGCGCGAACGCGTCGCTTGGGTCGGTCACACAGGCGACCGTAACGATCCAGGACGACGATGTCGTGGTGACGCCGGGCGAGGCCGTGGTGCGGATCAACGCGGGTGGCGCCGAAGTTGCGGCGAACGATGGCGGTATCGTCTGGAGCGCGGATCAGACGGCAGTAGATACAAACGGCTCCGCTGCGATCGGAACGCCGTCCGAGTTCCTGCGCGCAGGCAGCGACGTTGCAACCTACGGCGACAACACGCCAACCGGCCCGGGAACCAACGCGACAGGTGCGCCTGACGCCCTGTTCACGACCGAGCGGTTCTGGCCAGGCACGGCCGACGATGCGTTCGGCTACGATTTCGACCTCGAGAACGGCGACTACGTCGTCAACCTCTACTTTGACGAGTTGTTCTTCGGTGCCGCAGGCGCCCGGGTCTTCGACGTCGCGCTGGAGGGCGACATCGTCCTCGACGACTTCGATCCGTTTGTGGCCGCGGGCAGCAGCAACGACACCTCGAAGCAGTCGTTTGCAGTCTCGCTCACGGATGGTGAGCTGAACCTCGACTTCATCGTTGGCTCGGTAAACAACCCGAATATCGCGGCCATCGAGATCCTCGAGGTCGATTCGAACACGGGCCCTGCCGTGATTTCGATTGCGGCGCCGGATCCGGCATCGGTGGTCGAAGACGGCGACATCGGCAACACTTCGCTCGACTTCGCCGTCAGTTTCGACACGACGCCGAGCGAGGCCGTGACGATAGAGTACTCGGTCGAGATCAACGGGGTGCTCACCCCCGGTCTGACCCAGGTGCTGGGCACGGCAGACGGCACCATCACGGTGGACGTGCCGAACGACGACGCCAATGATGGTGCAGAGGCGGTGACAGTCACCCTGACAGGTGTCTCGGTTGGTGGTGCGTCGGCAGTCTTGGGAACGGCGGTCGCGGCAAGTGCGACCGTTACGGAGGACGACAGCGACACACCGGCGGCTCAGGTTCTATACCGTGTCAATGCGGGTGGACCCGAGCTGGCGGCCATCGATGGCGGCCCGGCATGGACGGCGGACCTGGGAACGTTCGGTGCGGCAAACAACAGCCCGTACCTGTTCTCCGCGCCGACCGTAAACACGATCTTCAACAACAGTTCTGCAAATTCGTATGCCGGTGATGTCGAGACGACAATCGGTGTGCCAAGTTCGACCCCGCTTGCGCTGTTCGACACAGAGCGTGGTGATCGCGGCATCGAGGCACCCACAATCGCATACCAGTTCGACGTCGGCACGGACTTTGGTCTGGTCGAGGGCGACGAGGTCGAAGTGCGGCTCTACGTCGCTGAGATCTTCAACGGGGTCGATGCTGCTGGGGAGCGTGTCTTCGACGTCGAAGTGGACGGCGTTGTGCCGACTGAGTTTGACGATATCGATCCGTTCGCTGATGGGGGTAATGCCGGCAATGTCGGAACTGTGCGCACCTACATCGCCACGGTCGACGCCGACGGCATTCTGGATCTGAACTTCCTGAACGGTGTCGAGAACCCCGCAATCAAGGCGATCGAGATCCTGACCGTGGAGTCGGGTACACTGCCGACGGTGTCGGTTGGCGACCCGGTCCCTGCCTCCATCGAGGAAACAGGCGATACCGGTGTCACGACACTCGTCTTCCCGGTGACCTTCTCCGAGGCGCCCAGCGAGGCTGTGACGGTCTCGTACGAGGTTGACATCAACGGCACGGTTACGGCGGCTTCGCTGGTGCTGGGCACTTCGGACGGCGTGATCTCGGTCGATGTTCCAAACGACGATGCGAGCAACGGAACCGAGAACGTGACGGTCACCTTGACAGGTATCACGGTCGGGGATGCTGCGGCGGAGCTTGGCACAACCGTGGCCAGCGGCGCTGTCACCGAAGACGACGGTACGACCATCGACAGCTTCAACGGCACGCCTGCAGTCGGGAACGACTTCTCGAACGACAGCGCCAATCCGGATGATGTCACGCTGCTGCTCGGCTCGAACACGCTGGTGTCGAACGGCGGCGGCGGTGACAGCGACTTCATTACCTTCGAGGTCGCGGCTGGCCAGCGACTGACGCAGATCAACCTCACCGGGGTTGTCGATGGAGTAGGCGGCGGCGAGGGCGTCTTCCTTGGCATCCAGCTCTCGGACTCGTTCCCGGCACTGGGCGATATCGTGTCCGGCGCTGAATCGATCGACGGCGGCACCGTGTTCAGCTCGGCTCAGGCCGGGACGGACCTTCTGCCCTTGCTTGCCAGCACCGAGGTCGAGAACGTCAATCCTGGCCAGGAGCAGACCACGACGGGCTTCGCCCTGCCGCTGGGCCCGGGCCAATACACGCTGTGGTTCAACCAGAACCAGAGCGACACCGAGAGCACCATTGAGCTGGTGACCGAGGAGATCCCGCCCGCGCCGACGGGAGACGTGTATCTTGCGAACCAGGATGGCAACTTCGTCATTGAGGCCGAGGATGCGCGCGAGAGCGAGGGCGGCAGTGGTCTCAATGGCTGGGAGTTCCAGACCGAGCATGATCTCGATGGTCCGGGTGAGATCGACGAGAACCACGAGGCCTTCACCGGTGACGGCTTCCTCGAATGGGACGGAGGACAGTTCTTCAATGACCCGTCCAATGGGAACCTGAAGTACAAGATCTTCGTGGAGACCACGGGCACCTACTACCTCAATGTCCGCAGCTCGATCGAGATCGAGGCGACTGGTGGTGCCAACCCGTTCACCGAGCACAACGACAGCTTCGGGCGGATGACCGATGAAAACGGCGATCCGCTGGAAATGCTCCCGGGTTTCAAGGGCGGTGAGGTTGTCGATCCGACGTTCACTGGTGAGAACGGCAACTTCAACGATGGCTGGCACAAGAACTTCCAGTCCGGCGGTCCCTTCAACGACTGGAAATGGTCGAACAAGAACGTCGACAACACCGGTATTCCGATCGCCTACGAGCTTGAGGCCGGCAATACCTACCACATCGAGATCGCGGCGCGGTCGAACAACTACGCGATCGACCGGATCCATCTTGAGCTGATCGAGAACCCTCCGGGCGAGGGTCAGGTAACCAATCCCGTTACTCCTGATGAGAACGCCCCCCTCTCGCCCTTGGCCGTTGCTGGCGCCGAGATCTCGGGCCGGGTGTTCGCCGACGCGAACGGAGATGCGGTTGACAACGGTGAGCCGGGCATTGCGGATGTCACGGTCGAGCTGCTGGACGACGGTGGCTCGGTTGTCGATACGGTGCTTACCGGTATCGATGGCAGCTACACCTTCGAGAACCTGGCGGACGGCACCTACTCGGTCCGGTTCCCGACCGATCTTGAAGGCGACGCGCTGGTTGCAGCCGACCAGGGCGGCGACGACGATGTCGACAGCGACGCAAACGCCGCGACGGGTGAGACCCCGGCGTTCGCAGTGGTTGCTGGAGATGTGATCGACAATGTCGATGCAGGCTATGACCGCGAGATCACGCTGGTTGGTGAAGCTGTCCTGACCGTGAACGACGGTGCGAACGACATCGAGATTTCGAACTTCGGTGCGGGTTCGTTCCAGATCTCGAATACGGGTGAGAAGAACATCACCGCGATCGAGATCGACGTCACCGATGCGCTGTTCCCGGATGCGGTCTTCGATCCTTTCGGGCTTGCCGGTGACCTCAATGCGAAAATCCTGGAGATCAACACAGAAGGTGGCACGGGCGTCATCACCCCCGCAGGTGGCTTCGATGAAGACGCCATTGGCATCACCTACATCGGCGCTGGCGGAACTGCCGGGTACGAGAAGATCCGTCTGACCTTCAACGACTTCAATCCGGGTGAGACGTTGGGCTTCTCGGTAGACATGGACCCGAATTCGGTTGCGGGTGCTGCCAAGGGTACGCTCGACAGCGGCGCGCCCTTGGCAGGTGCCGGCAACTGGGATGTCGGCGGCATCTCAGGCGCTGAGCTGATCGGCAGTTCCTTCATCGTCGAGTACGACGACGCCAGCACCTCGATCGGTAAGCTGCATGGGCAGGGCACCGGCGAGCAATCTGGTGCGACCGCGCTCAGCACGCAGTCCGGCGAGAGCCTTGATGTAACGCTCACGGTAAACGGGTTGATCCCGGGCGCCGAGGGTACTTACGGCACGGGTGGTCCGCAGATCCTGATCTCCGGCCCCGCGGGCGAAATCGCACGGGTGCTGGTGTCGAAGGGCTTCATCGTGCCCTTCACCAACAACTTCGCCGTATCAGACCCCTATGCGGCGACCCTTGACGCCCAGATCGCGGTGCTCGAGGCCAGCGGTTTCCCGGCCAACAACGCGGTCGAGATGCTGTACGTCGACGTGCCTCTGACAGGTGCACTACAGGATATCTCTGGTCTCTTCGACTTCAGCCAGGTTGCGGGCTTCGATCTGTCCGTCCCGGATCAGACGAACGACTACGGTATCCTGGAAGAGGACAAGCTCCCGCTCGCCATCGTGGCCAGCGTGGTCGACCCGGCCACGGATATCCCGAAGGGCGAGGTGACGTCGCCGATCCACCTGGTTCACTCGGACACGGTGTCAGACATCGTTCTGTCGCCGATCGTGGCCGAGATCGTCGAAAGTGGCGACACCGCCACGTTCACCCAGATCGACATCAGCGCCGCGGTCCTGGCAGGTG
Organism: Pseudomonadota bacterium; assembly: GCA_039033215.1. GTDB lineage: Bacteria > Pseudomonadota > Alphaproteobacteria > Rhodobacterales > Rhodobacteraceae > Thermohalobaculum. The sequence continues at coordinate 37,784 of JBCCDA010000007.1, forward strand.
CCGAGGGCACTTACGAGGCCGTCCTCACCGTCGATGGTGTCGAAGTGGCCGTGCAGTCCGTGACGCTGGCGGAGGGCGCGAACACGTTCTCGCTGCAGGTGCCGAACGACAATGTGGACGATGGCGTAGACATCGCGTCGGTCACGTTGCGTGAAGTGGGCGGCGGCGCGGCGGTTCCTGCGGTCGCGGCTGTGTTCTCGATCACCGAGGACGACGGCCCGATCGAGGGTGCGACGCTACTGCGGATCAACGCCTTCGGGCCGGAGCTGGCTGCGCTCGATGCGGGTCCGGTCTGGCAGGCTGATACGGTGGCCGCGCCGATTGAGTACTTCTCGTCGGGTGACGGCTCCGCTCCGTTCAACCGGGGCGACACGATTGCTGCTGGTGACTTGCAGCTCGATCCTGCACTGCCTGGCTACGTACCGTCTGAGCTCTTCGAGCTTACCCGGTCGAGCGATGCGGCGATCAACTACGACATCTCGCTGGCCGATCTCGGCGCTGCGGGCGACATCGGCAGCTACAAGGTGAACCTCTACTTCGCCGAGAGCGCCTTTGGTCCTGGTGGGCGTGTGTTCGACATCCTGACCGAGGGCGAGGTTGCGTTCGACAACTTCGATCCCTCCGCGGCGTTCGGGGTCGATACCGGCGGGTTCATCACGACAACTGTTGACGTGACCGACGGCGAGCTGAACCTCTCGTTCCTGACTGGCCCTGAAAGCGGCGGTGTTCAGAACCCGATTGTCAGCGGCATCGAGATCATCGAGCTGATCGAACAGATCGATCCCGAGGCGGATCTCTCGCTGACCAAGGTCGTCTCGGACGACAATCCGGACTTCGGCGACATCATCACCTTCACGGTTACCGTCACGAACGACGGGCCGGATGCTGCAACGGGTGTTGAGGTCGAGGAATTGCTCGGCAACGGTTTCGCGCTGGTCTCGACCGACCCGAGCGTCGGCTCCTTCGAGAACGGGGTCTGGACCCTTGGCGAGCTGGCTTCGGGTGAAAGCGCGACGCTGACGGTCGACGCTGAGGTTCTGCAATCGCCTCCGACACCGGACGAGGTTGTGTACCGGATCAACCCGGGAGCGGACTCGGTCATTGTTGTTGGCGAAGTAGACAGTATCGATGACAGCGAACCGGATTTCCCCAACGATGTGCCGAATGCTTCTCTGAACGGCAATGCCACGACACCGCCGGGTATGAAGCAGTTCGCGCCAGGGGTGACGCTGACCGGTGGTCAGGAGTTTGGCAACGAGAACGGGTCACCCACAATCGACCTCTCGCTCCTGCCGGCCGACACGGTGCTCACGAACGAAGTCCTCGAGACCGAGCGGTTCGGCGTGCCGATCCGGACCAACACCGAGATCTTCCCAGAACAGCCGAAGATGGAGTGGGACTTCGTTGTCGACAATGGCGACTACCAGGTACGGCTCTACTTCGCTGAGCTCTTCGCGACGGCGTCTGGCCAACGCATCTTCGATGTCGAGGTTGAGGGCGATCTGGTCCTGGACGACTATGACATCTTTGCCGACGTGGGCCAGAACACGGCAGTTCTGAAGTCCTTCAACACCACCGTGATCGACGGGAACCTCGATGTCGACTTCACGACGGTCGTAGACAACGCGAAGATCAGCGCGATCGAGATCATCAAGCTCGGCAGTCCGGGCGAGGCGCTGGATTACACCAACTCGGCACAGGTCCTGGCCGCGGGCACGGACGATCCGAACTCGACGGCTGGCAATGGTGTGATCGGCGAAGATGACGATGCAACCGTCACCGTCGGACCGGTCGCCGGTGGTATCAACGACGTCACGATCATCGCGACGGATCCGATGGGCGCCGAAGGTGAGCCAACCGATCCGGCGGTCTTCACCGTCAGCCTCGAAGAGGCGGCGGCCACCGACACGGTCGTCACCTACACGGTTGGTGGCACGGCAACGGCGGATGCGGACTACGTCGCGCTGACCGGTTCGGTCACGATCACTGCCGGCGATGTGTCGGCGGACATCGACGTGGCGGTGCTGGATGACCTGTCGGTCGATAGCGACGAGGACATTATCGTCACGCTGACGGGTGTCACCGGTGATGCCAACGTGGCGCTCGGGTCCCCTGTGGAGGCAACCGTCGTCATCGCAGACGACGACGTCGCCAACCTCGTGAGCATCGAGGTGCTCGAGAACGCGGCCGAGCCGGAAGTGCCCGGTCAGTTCCAGATCAGCCTGACGGAGATCGCGACCACCGACACGGTTGTCACCTACACTGTTGGCGGTACCGCGACGGTGGACGAGGACTACGTGGCGCTCACCGGTTCGGCGACGATCCTCGCAGGCGAGACGGCAGCGGCGATCGACGTCACGGTGATCGACGACCTGGATCTGGAAGGCGACGAGACCATCGTCGTGACCCTGGATGCAGTGACCGCTGGCGACGAGAACGTGTTGCTTGATGAGACGCCAACCGCCTCCATGGACCTGGTTGACAATGAGCTTCCGCCCGTTCCGGGATCGGCGCTCATCGAGATCACGCCCGACGCCGCTCTTGGTGCATCGACCTTCGGGGGAAGCAGCTTCCAGATTACCAACACTGGTGCTTTGGGTGATGCCAACATCGTGTCGATCAGCATCGATCTGTCGACCGCGATCCTGCCGGACATGGTCTTCGACCCGGTCGGTGCTGGTGGGGATGCCTTGGCAAGCTGCTTCACGCCGAACTCTGGTGGAACGGCGACCGGGTTGGTCGTTCCGGTCGATCCGTGCGTTGATCCCTTCTCGGATCCGCGCAACGGCGGCTTTGACACCATCACCGTCGACTTCACCGATTTCAATCCGGGGGAGAGCTTCTTCTTCACGGCGGACATCGACCCCAACAACATCCAGGGCGTGCCGGGTGCAGGGAACGCCGGAGGAGTGTCGGGCTACGAGCTGATCGGATCGACGGTGAGCATCACGTTCGACGATGGCACATTCCAAGAGGTGGCGACGACGTCGCTCTTCGAGGACGGCTCACTTGGCGGTGGTCAGGCCATCGCTCAGACGGTGTTCTCGACCACGACGGTGCTGCCAGCACCGGTGATCGAGCTGGTCGGCCCTGGGGTCGACACCTCGACGGGTCTGCTTGGTGATCAGATCTTCGTGCCGGAGGGCGAAACCGTCCAAACGGTCAAGATCACAGGGGTGCCGAGTGCCTTCTTCAGCTTGCTGCAGATGGACGCGCGGCTCTTCATTGCCTCGGGAGAAGACCCGTTCGATGTTCAGCCGGATGAGGCGCCGTTCTATGCCAACGAGGCGATGGCAGGTCAGGCGATCTTCAACGGCCAGCTCGACGAGAATGGCGAAGCACTCGTGCCAGTCACGCTACTGGAGACGTTGGGCGCCGGCGAAACGCCGGACGGTGGCCTGAACCACTTCGTAGCTGTGCTGAGCGATACGCCCTACGCGGTTGATCAGGCGGTGAGCCAGACGTCCAACACCCTTGTTGTGACAGAAGCACCGGAGGTCGAGATCTCGGTTGTGGCTCTGGCCGATGGAGCGGAGCCCGAGACGAACGGTCAGTTCGAGGTCACCTTGGCCGAGGCATCCGCAGTCGATACGGTCGTGTCCTACGAGATCAACGCGGCAAGCACTGCGACGGCCGACAGCGACTACGTCGCGCTCAGCGGGTCGGTCACGATCCTCGCGGGTGAGACATCTGCGCTGATCGACGTCACGGTTCTGGACGATGTCGAGGCGGAGGATCCGGAGACCGTTACGGTCGACCTCCTCGAGGTGGTACAAAGCAACGGTGTCGCCGTTCTGGGGGCGCAGACCAGCGCGACGGTCTCGATCACCAGCGAGGATATCGCCGAGGCAGACCTGTCGGTTTCGAAAACGGTGTCAGACACGACACCAGCGTTCGGCGACACGGTGACGTTCCTGATCGAGGTCACGAACGCTGGCCCCGGAGACGCGGGCGGCATCACGGTCGAAGACCTGATGGGCGATGGGTTCGAATTCTCGGCCGCCACGCTTTCCGCAGGGACGTTCGACGACCTGACCGGGCTCTGGACGCTGGGTGAATTGGCATCGGGTGAGACTGCAACGCTAAGCATCGAAGCGGAGGTGCTGGAAGCGCAGCCGATCCCGGATGAGGTCATCTACCGCGTAAACCCCGGTGGCGATCAGACCTTCATCGTTGGTGTTGAGGACTCAATCGAAGCCAGCAATCCTGACTGGCTGATCGATCCGACGCCAAACAGCCTGAATGGCAACGCAACCACGGCACCAGGTACCAGCGTGTATGCGCCCGGTATCACGCGCACCGGCGGAAACGAGTTCGGCAACGAGAACGGAGCACCCGTGATCGACCTGTCGCTCCTGCCAGGTGACACCGCCGCTATTGCAAGCCTGTTCGAGACCGAGCGCTTCGGGGTGCCGTTGCGGGAAAACACCGAAATCTTCCCGGAACAGCCGAAGATGGAGTGGGATTTCGAGCTCGATAACGGCGACTACACCGTCAACCTCTACTTCGCCGAGATCTTGGCAACGACGGTTGGTGCTCGGGAGTTCGACGTCGAGGTCGAAGGGGCGCTTGTGCTGGATGACTACGACATCTTCGCGGATGTCGGCGGCAATAAGGCGGTGTTGAAGTCGTTCGATGCGACGGTTGCTGACGGTAACCTGGATATCGACTTCACCAGTGTCACCGACAACGCGAAGATCAGTGCGATCGAGATCATCAAGAAGGGTGTCGCAGCCGTTCCGTTCGACTACAGCACTACGGTCGAGATCCTGACCTCCGATGCGATCGACCCCGACTCCACGCTGGGCAACGGTGTTCTTGGGGAGGATGACGACGCCTCGCTTACCCTGACGCCAAGCACCGAGGGTGTGAACGAGGACCCTGTCGCCACGGATGACGTGGTGACGACACCTGAAGACGTCGCGGTCGAAATCGATGTGCTGGCCAACGACACGGACAGCAACGAAGACATCCTCTTCGTCGAAAGCGTCACCGACGGCACCAACGGCACCGTAGCCATCACGGCAGGTGGTGTGACCTATACGCCGGACGAGGAGTTCAGCGGCGAGGACACGTTCATCTACACGGTATCGGACGGCAATGGTGGCACCGACACGGCGACAGTCACCGTGACGGTTGACCTGATCAACGACACGCCGATTGCCAACGATGATACGGTTACAGGTGATGAAGACACGATCATCCCGGGGGATGTGTCGACCAACGACTCCGACGCCGAGGAAGACGTTCTTCTCTACGAGCTGCTGGACGACGCTTTGAGCGGAAGTGTGCTCTTCAATGGCGATGGCACGTTCGACTATGTGCCGGATCCAGACTTCAGCGGCTCGGACAGTTTCACCTACACGGTGTCCGATGGAAACAGTAGCGACACCGCAACCGTCTTCATCACCGTGAACCCGGATGATGATCTCGTCGGCGACTCAGGTGACAACACCATCGAAACAACATCGGACAACGACATTGTCTACGCGGGTGCCGGCAACGATACGATCATCTCCAGCGAGGGAGCCGACCAGATCTACGGCGGCGACGACCTGGATGTGGTGGACTATGTCGGGTCGGATGACGGTGTCATCGTGCGGCTTGATGGCTCGGCCAACTCGGGCGGTGATGCGGAGGGCGATCAACTCTTCGACGTCGAGAACATCTTCGGGTCGAACTTCGATGACACTCTTGTCGGCGACGGTGAGGGCAACACGATCAACGGGAACGGTGGATCGGACTCGATCCTCGGCTCCAGCGACGATGATGTCCTGGGCGGTGGCCTCGGCGGCGACCGAGTTCGTGGAAACGCGGGCGAAGACACGATCGAGGGCAACGAAGGCAATGATCGGATCTTCGGAGATGAAGACGAGGACATGCTCTTCGGTGGCGCCAACAACGACCGAATCTTCGGTGGTGGAGACAACGATACCATCGAGGGGGGTAGCGGAGACGACGAGCTGTTCGGGACCCTCGGCGCCGATCTGATCTACGGCGGAGAGGATGACGACTTCATCGCGGGCAACGACGGATCCGACATGCTCTTCGGCGGTACTGGAAACGATACGGTCAACGGCAACGAGTTTGGCGACGAGCTCTACGGTGGAGAGGACGACGATATCCTCAACGGTGGTTCAGGGATCGATGTGCTCTTCGGTGGAGATGGTGCCGACACACTCAACGGTGGTTCGGGTTCCGATCGGCTCACCGGTGGTGCGGATGCCGATACCTTCCAGTTCACGGTGACAGGCGGCATTGACCGGATCACTGACTGGGAGGACGGAGTTGACGTCCTGGACTTCACTGCGGATGGGTTTGGCTTCGGAGACTTCGCTGTGTCCGAGTTCGGCGGCGGCGCCGGAACCAAGCTCGTCGGTCACGGCTACGTCGTGTTCCTGGAGGGGATCGCGACCACGGATGTCGACAACACCGACTTCCTCTGACGGAAACGTCTGAGGCATCAAGCGAAGCTGCAAGCTGATCCTGGAACTTGGACCAGCTTGCAGCGATCTTCAGATTTGGCCGCGGTCACGCTTGTGGCTGCGGCCTTTTCCTGAAGCGTGGCAGAGTCGCCCATCGAGTTGACGTTGAGGTGTCGGCCCTGCTGAGCCCACCGTGACGGGCTAGCCCGCGTCGTACGCCACGTGTTCTCCGCCCAGAACGGTTGCAGTAACCCTTACGTCCCTGATCTCATCCGCCGGGCAGGTGAAGAAGTCCCGATCCAGTACGGCGACATCCGCCAGCATGCCGGGCCGCAACATGCCTTTGATCGCCTCCTCTCGCCCGGAATAGGCACCGAGCGTGGTGTAGGCGGCCAGCGCCTCGGTGCGGGTGATGGCCTGCCGGGAATCGAGGTCGTCGCCAGTGTCGGAACGGCGCGTCACCATCGACCAGAGCGCGAGGAACGGATTGGCCTGGCAGACCATCGCGTCGGAATGGCCCGGTGCCGGAACGCCCGCATCGATCAGTGTGCGGTGCGGCCACATCTGCCGCATCGCGTCCTGTCCGCGGTGTGCGATGTATGCGTCTCCAAGATCGTACATGAACCCGGTCGCCGAGCTGTCGATCACCTGCAGCTGCTTGATCCGCTCGAGGATCGGTTCGGTCACGTAGCAGCAGTGTTCGATCCGCATACGGTGGTCATCGCGCGGCTCGGCGGCCAGGCACGCATCGATCGCATCAAGCGCAAAGTCGATGCCGCGGTCGCCGACTCCCTCGATCATCACCTGCAGTCCCGCCTTGTGCGCGGCGATGGCCCGCGCTGCCAGATCGTCGGCCTCGTAGAGCAGCATGCCAGTATTGGGCACCGGTTCTCCTGGTACGGGCTCGCCGAGGTAAGGATCGTAGTAGGCGGCGGTGCGCCCCGAGGTCGAGCAGTCCGGGCACCACTCCACGCCGATCACGCGCACCCAATCGTCACCGAATCCCGAGCGGATGCCCGAGGCGACGAAGCTCTCGACTAGGCCGTCCTCGCGGCCCGAGACGATGATGCCGACCCGCATGGCCAGACGCCCCTCTGCTTTCAAGCGCTGGTAGGCTGCAATGGATCTTGATCCGCAGAGCGAGTTGTAGACGGTCGTGATGCCAAGGCGGCGCCATTCGTCGAAGACTTGCTCCAAGCCGTCGGCGATCATTGCCTCGGTATCCGCCGCATGGACGTGATCCAAGAATACATGGGCGGCGGTTTCGCGGCAGCGGCCCGTAAGCTTGCCGTCTGCATCACGGTCAAACGCGCCAAAGGCTGGGGCAGTGGGGTCTGGTCCAAGGCCCACCTCGGCGAAGGCGCGGGTATTGGCGAGCCCGACATGGCCGTCCGTGCGTTGGATGTAGAGCGGGCGGCCCCCAGCGGCGGCGTCCATCTCGGCCATTGTCGGATAGCCGCCCGATTTTCTGTCATCAAAGCGGTAGCAGACGATCCAGTCATCCGGTCCCTTGGTCGAAGCGAGGGCGGCGATCCGATCGAGCAGAGCTGCGCGTGACCCGATCTTCGAGGGGTTCACGTCCTCCCAGGTGCGAATGCGCGCGGCGTAGCTGTCGGGGTGGGCGTGGCTCTCGACGATACCGGGGATCGCCCGCGCGCCTGCTAGGTCAACGCATTGCGTGCCGGGACCTGCTAGCGCAAGCATCGCCGCATCGTCCCCGACCGCAACGATCCGCCCGTCCTTGGCTGCCAGCGCCGCCACAACACGCCCGCCTTCCGGTCCCGGGCCGTCCATCGTGCTGATGCGCCCGCCGTGGAGAACGAGATCGGGGTAAAGCGGCTGCATGGCATTCTCCTTCTGATGTCGGGTGGACAGTGGTGGCCTGTTTCGCCAAAGTAAAGTTGCGAGGAATGTCCATGTCCGCTCATCCATTCAGCGTCCAAGCCGACCCCTATCCGTGGCCGCTCGAGCCCCTTGTTCCAGGGCAGTGTGCATTGGTCGTGATAGACATGCAGCGCGATTTCTGCGGCGCGGACGGCTACGTGGCGCTGCTGGGGGAAGACATTGCGCCCCTTGCGGCCTGCATTGATCCGATCGCGCGCTGCCTTGCGGCTGCCCGCAGTGCTGGAATGCCCGTGATCTACACTCGTCAGGGATACCGCCCTGATCTGGCGGATCTGCCGACCTGGCGGCGTCTGAAGGCCCAGCATACAGGATCGGTCGTGGGTCAGCCCGGCCCGCTTGGCCGAGTGCTGGTGCGGGGCGAGCCCGGTTTCGAGATCGTCCCACAGCTGGCGCCCAAGCCTGGCGACATCGTTGTGGACAAAACCGCGAACGGTGCCTTCACCGGCACGGACTTCGACACCGTTCTGCGTGCGGCCGGCATTCGCGCGCTGGCGTTCACCGGTGTCACCATCGATGTCTGCGTGCACACGACGCTGCGCGAGGCCAACGACCGGGGTTACCAATCGGTGCTGATTTCCGATGCCTGCGGGGCGGTGGACCCGGACCTGCACCGATGGGCCCTGCGCTCGGTCACCATCGAGGGCGGGGTCTTTGGGTCTGTTACAAAGACCACGCAGTTTGAGGATGCCCTCGCATGAATGACCCCGCACCCGTCGCACCGATGTCTGGTGACATTGTCCTGCGTCCCGCCGATCCGTGGTTCGCGATTGAACCCCAGCCGAACGGCATCCTGCGGATCTGGGAGCCGCATGTATCTCGCCTGCTGCGCGCAAACATGTTCCTGATACGCGGCCGAGATCGCGACCTTTTGGTCGATGCCGGCATGGGTGTCGCCAGCCTCAGCAAATTCCTGGCGCCGTTGCTGGAACGCCCGGTGGTGTGTGTGCTCACCCATGGCCATGTCGATCATGTTGGCTCGGCCGCCGAGTTTGCCGGGGACTTGCGGATGCACCCGGCGGAGGCTGATCTGATCGCCAGTCCACCCGAAAGGTGGTCGCTGAGTTATGATGATTACCCCTCGGACATGCGTGCAGGCCTGGCTGCTGCGGGCTTCGAGACACGCGGCCACGTGATCGCGGGGCTGCCGCACGCGGGGTACGACCCCGACACGTGGTCCATCGCACCTGCCACCATCACGCACGAATTGGCGGACGACGAGGTCATCGATCTGGGCGACCGGCAGTTCACCGTACTGCACATGCCCGGCCACAGCCCCGGTTGCATCGTCTTGTGGGAGGCCGCGAGCGGCATCCTGATCGGCGGCGACGTGATCTACGATGGCCTCTTGATCGACACGCTGCCCGAGAGCGACCCGGCCGCTTATCGCGTCAGCATGGAGCGCCTTGCGACGCTCAAACCCACGATCGTGCACGGCGGACATCGCGAGTCGTTCGGTGAGCTGAAGTTCCGCCGTATCGTAGAGGAGTATCTGTCCGTCCAGCGCTGACCAACTATTGACCACGCGCCCGGGCCGTTGCCCAATTTCTAGCAATAGTATCAGCCTGGTGATTGAATGCGTTAACAAACGGTTGCCGGTCCTGGCCTTCTATGACTAGCGTCAGCTATGGACCCAGTGAGAGTTGTACCGAGATAATGCGTGATGTGGCCGAAAACTCGGACGCCCACGCCCTCGCCCTGCGCGGTATCGTCAAGCGCTATGGCAAACTTGCGGCGGTCGACGGTGTCGATCTGGACATCCCCCGCGGTGCCTTTCTGACGATCCTCGGCCCGTCAGGCGGGGGCAAGACAACCGTTCTCATGACGATCGCAGGTTTCACGGAGCCGACCGAGGGGCAGGTGCTTCTGGACGGCAACGACATTACTGGATTGCCGCCAGATAAACGCAATTTCGGCATGGTTTTCCAAGGTTACGCGCTTTTTCCGCACATGACAGTCGCCGAAAACCTCTGGTTTCCGCTGCGTGTTCGGGGGATCTCCCGCGCTGCAGCCAAGCCCAAGGTTGAAGCGGCGCTGGAGCTCGTACAGCTTGGTGCACTGGCGGGGCGTTATCCAACCCAGCTGTCTGGCGGCCAGCAGCAGCGCGTGGCGCTGGCGCGTGCCCTTGTCTTCGAGCCCGACTTGTTGCTGCTCGACGAGCCGTTGTCAGCGCTCGACAAGAAGCTTCGGGCAGATCTGCAATGGGAGCTGAAGTCGCTGCACAAGCGCCTGGGCACCACGTTCATCTACGTGACGCACGATCAGGACGAGGCGCTGTCGATGTCCGACGAGATCGTCATCATGAACCACGGACGCATCGAACAGCAGGGCCGCCCGGGCGATCTTTATGAACGCCCCGACACCCGCTTCGTCGCCGATTTCTTGGGCAAGTCCAACTTCGTTCAAGGCCAGGTGTCGGAAACCTCGGTTGGTGAGCTCTCCTTCGATGTGGGCGGCGTTTCGCTGGTGACTGCAGCCACGGGCGAGCTGTCCAAGGGCGATGCGGTCACGATCGCGCTGAGGCCTGAGAAGATCATTATTGCGCCAGCTGATCGTCCACCAGAGACAGTGAACACGATCGAGGGCACGATTACCGCGTTCAGCTATTTTGGGACCGACTTTCAATTTCGCGTCGCCACTGCGTCCCTCGGCGACATCCTCGTCACTGCGCCTGCCTACTCGTGCACGGTCGACCCTGCCGAGGGCACCACGGTGATGCTCGGCTGGAGCGCCGATGCCTCAGTTATCGTGCGCGACGCCTAGCGCCCGCGCCTCACGCGCGCGGGGTGCTGCCACCGCGCAAACCACAGGGAGACTGCAAATGAGCATTCTGAAGTCATTGTACGAGAAGGACCTCTATCCCGAGATTGAGGACACCCTCGAAGAAGCAAACGCCTTCCAACGCGACCTGATCGAGATCGCCGCGGATCAACACGCGAAAGGTCAGATCGATCGACGGGGGTTCCTTGCGGCGCTTGCCGGGATCGGGGCGCTTGGGTTGGCTGGTGTGCCGGGTGGTGCGCGGGCGGCAGCCGGCGAGCTGGTCGTCGTGAACTGGGGGGGACCTGCGGTTGACGCCTACCAGGCGGCGTTCGGCGCTCCCTACACGGCGGCGACCGGCACGGAAGTGGTCATTGACGGCACCGGCCCTCTTCTATCGAAGATCCGGGCAATGGTTGAATCCGGTGCTGTCACCTGGGACGTCTGCGACACGGGTGCCGCATCCACGCTGGTGTTGGAGAAAGCTGGCGTAATTCAGGCCATCGACTACGGGGTCGTCGACAAATCCAAGGTCGTGCAGGACTACGCCTACGAGTACGGCGTGGCCAACTACCTGTTCAGTTACATCCTCGCCTACAACGAGAAGACACTGGGTAAAGCGCCCGGTAGCTGGGGCGATTTCTGGGACACGGCGGCGTTCCCGGGCATGCGTACCCTGCGCAAGCAGCCCAACGGCATGATCGAAGCGGCTATGTTTGCCGCGGGCAAGTCCAAGGACGAGATCTACCCGATCGACTTCGATGTGGTCATGGGTAAGCTCAAGGAGATCCGCGACAGCGTGATCGTCTGGGGCTCGGGGTCGCAGTCGCAAGAGCTCTTCCGCTCCGGCGAAGTCGTGATGGGCAACATCTGGCACACGCGCGCGAACCTACTCAACCAGGACATGAACGGTGACGTCACCTGGACCTGGAACGATGGGATCGCGACTGCCGGCATGTGGAACATTCCCAACGGCAACCCGGCCGGGACCGAGGCGGCCATGGCGTTCGTTGCGTCTTCGCAGGACCCCCAACAGCAGGTTGAGCTCTTCAAGCTGATGGGTAATGGCCCCGCGAACCCTGCAGCGGCCGAGTTTGTGCCCGAGGATCGCCGCTGGGCCAATCCAGGACAGCCCGAGAACTGGGCCCTGCAGATCAAGCAGGATGCCCGCTGGTATCAGGCGCCCTCCGGCAAGGGTGATCTGACCAACGATGCACTGGCTCGCGAGCTCTACCTGGACGTGATGTCCGGCTAAGATGCCCTCGTCCCTTCGCCTCGGCTATTGGCTCCTCATCGCGCCGGCGCTCGGCGCGATGCTGGTGTTCTATGTCTGGCCGTTGGTGCAGGTGCTTTGGCTGAGTGTCACTGAACCCTATCCCGGTTTGCAGAACTACGAACGCTTGTTCGAGAGCCGGGTCGTCGGACGCATTTGGTGGACCACGCTCGAGGTCTGCGTGCTCACGACGATGATCACGGTCATGCTTGGCTACATTGTGGCCTATGCGATGACGATTGTGGGCGAAGGGCAGCGCACGGGCATGATGTTCTGTGTGCTGCTCTCGCTCTGGCTGTCGGTGCTGATCCGGGCCTTTGCCTGGGTAATGCTCCTGCGCGGCAACGGGGTTATCAACGAAGGTCTGATGGGGATCGGGCTGATCGATGAGCCGCTTCAGTTGGTGCGCAACCAGATCGGCGTCTTGATCGGGATGGTGCACTTCATGCTGCCGCTCGCGGTGCTGCCGATCTATGCGAACATGACCGGGATCGAGGCGCGTCTGATTTCGGCAGCGCGGGGTCTCGGGGCATCTCCGGGGCGTGCATTCCTGCTGGTTTTCCTCCCGCTGTCCAAGCCGGGCATCATTGCGGCGACAATTCTTGTGTTTGTCTTCTCGCTCGGCTTCTTCATCACCCCGGCGCTCCTTGGTGGCGGCAAGGTCGTGATGATCTCGGAGTACATCCGAGTCAGCTTCGAGGAGACCCTTAGGTGGGGGCAGGCCACCATGCTCTCGACAGTCCTGCTCTTCGCGGTCTTCCTGGCGCTCGGGCTGGTGGCGCGGCTGGTCGACCTGCGGCAGGTCTTCGGCGCGCGATGAAGAGACCGTTGGACCGACGCCAGCTTTGGGGGCGGCTCATTGCACTGGGCCTGGCCTGGACGGTACTGGGATTTCTGGTCCTGCCCATGGCCATCGTAATCCCGGTCTCGCTGACCGACCAATACTACCTGTCGCTGCCTCAGGAGCGGATCAGCTTCGAGCACTACGCTGCCTTCTTCGAAAAGGACATCTGGCTGGACGCGACGTTCGACAGCCTGATCATCGCGACGGCTGCCACGACGCTTGCCGTGCTGCTGGGTTCGCTCTGCGCTATCGGCTGCTGGCGGCTGTCCTCCCGCGCGGCCGAAGCAGTGCGGCTGTTCATGCTGCTGCCGATCATCGTCCCGGTCATCGTACAGGCGTTGGCGATCTACCGGTTCTGGATCGACCTTGGGCTGATCGACACGTACCTTGGCACGATTATCGCGCACACGCTGATCGCGCTTCCCTACGTCATCATCACGGTCTCGGCGGCGCTGACCAATGTCGATCCGCGCACCGAGCAGGCCGCACGAAACCTTGGCGCGACGAATGCGCAGGCCGTGCGTCTGGTCATCCTTCCGGCCATCACGCCTGGGGTTCTGTCCGGCGCTCTGTTCGCTTTCACGATCAGCTTCGATGAAATCGTGACCGTGCTGTTCATCACCAGCCGCTCCGTCTACACGCTGCCAAAGCGCATCTGGAACGGGATCCAGGACCATCTGGACCCCACGATCGCCGCGGTCGCGACGATGCTGATGGTCATGACCCTCGGCCTGCTGCTGATCGATCTCTGGATCAAACGACGCAGGCGCGCGCGTCTCGCGGCGCTGGAGGAGACCACCCCATGACGAGAGATCACCCCACGACGCAAGCCGCCGCGATGACCCCTGCGAAGCAAACTGCGCTCGACTGGATCGCGTCGTCGGCCGAGCGGCTCTCGGCCGATCATATGACTCTATGGCACCTGCATGAGCCCGCCTGGCGCGAGTACCGCTCTGCCGCCTGGTACGCGGAGCGTCTGCGCGCCGAGGGCTTCACGGTCGAGGAGGGTTCGGCCGGCATGCCCACGGCCTTCTGCGCGGACTGGACCAGTCCAGCGGGCGACGGCAAGTGTATTGGCGCCTATGCCGAGTATGACGCGGTTCCGGGCTGTTCCCAGGAGGCCGTCCCCTACCGCAAACCTCGGGCAGGCCACCATCCTTCGGCGGCTGGGCACACCGACCCGCATTCCGCGCTTGGGATGGGGGGGCTAACCGGTGTCCTGGCACTGAAAGCAGCGATGGAGGCGCACGGTATTCCCGGCCGCATTCGTTTCATGGGGGAGCCGGCCGAAAAGATGTGCGGGTCCAAGCCGATCCATGCCTCGCACGGCTACTACGACGGCATGGATGCTGCGATCAGCTTCCATCCGACCTCGTTGCCCGCGCTCTCGAACACGGTGCTCTGGGACACGCATTGCGGTGCTTACTGGTCCAAGGTCTACACCTTCACGTGCCCCGAGCCGCATACCTTTGGCGGGGCAGGTGATCGCAAGGGCGTGCAGAACTACCATGCCGTTGCCCGGGCGCCCGCGGCGCTGGATGCGCTTGTGATGATGTACAGCGTCACGCAGGCGACCAAGGAAAATATGTTGCCTCATGCAGGGAGCTGGTCCCTGAACGAGGCGATTTTGAACGGCGGGTTCGCAACCTCCGACAATCTGCCGCCCCGCCATGCCGAGCTGCAGTATGCCTGGCGGTGCCCGTCGGTTGCTATGGCCGAGGCGATCGAGCGGGTGCTCGACAACAACGCCGAACATGTCGCCGCGATCACCCACTGCGAGGTGACCAGTGGCTGGGTGACGAAGACCCGACCCGGGTTGGCGAACCATGCGCTCGCCGAGACGACCTTTGCAAACTTCAAGCTGGTGGGAGCGCCCGAGTTCCCGGAAGACGCACGGGCGTTTGCCCGCGAGATCCAGCGCGGTCTCGGCCATGAGCTCGATGTCAATCCGTTTCCCGACAACCTTGAAGAGCTGGTCGAGCCGCAAGAGGGCGAGGCGATGATCCGCTCTATCCTGCCTGCCTGGCAGACCAACTACACCTCGGACGATTACACAGACTACACATGGCACACGCCCACGGTTCGGCTCTATGTGGGCCGGCCGGTGCCGCGCCCGCCAGCTGATGGTTCGGTCCTGCCGCACTGGTGCCGGTGGGCGCTCGGGGGAGTGCCGGCCGCAATGGATCCCATGTTCCTGAAGGCGGGGCAGGTCATCGCGACAACGGCGCTCGATCTCCTGATGGACGGCCGCTCGCTGGATGCGGCGCGCGCAGAGTTCAATGACCGCACCGATGGCGGGATCGGTGGTAGTCAATGGCTGGGCCCACTTCTGGGAGATCAGGCGCCGGCCCCGGTCCATTATCCTTGGCCGCAATGGACCGAGACCCCTGACGGGCATGTTTGGTCGGTCTCGCCAAGGCCCGGTGACTGAGTGCGGCCCGGCCAAGCCGCCATCTAACTGAAGGAGAAGACCATGAGCGGCGCCGTCAGCGAGTTTGAGTATCGCTACAACATGACGATCCGTGCGTTCCCCAGTCATGCTGACCCAGCTTTCGAGAGCGCGGCGCAGCAGGAAGAGGTTTGGGGCCGGCAATGGGGATGCACCAACGATGTCGGCAAACTCCGCATGGTGCTGATGCATCGCCCGGGGCCCGAGATGGATATCATCGACCCCACCCAGCGGATCGAGCGATTGAACTCGTTCGGCGACGAGGACGGGCAGACCTGGTACTGGCGCGGCGACCGGATGCCGGATGTGGCCGCGCAGCAGGCTCAGCACGACGCCCTTACAAGTGCCCTGCGCGACGAGGGCGTCGAGGTCGTGCTGATCGACCAGGCGGCCCCGGGGCGTCATAAACAGATCTACACCCGCGACAGCTGCATCGGCGTGCCCGGAGGCGCCATCGTCACACGGCTGGGTCCGATCGTGCGCCGCGGAGAAGAGCGCCCGGTCACCCAGGCGCTGGCTAGCGTCGGTTGCCCCATTCTGCGCACAGTCAATGGTCGTGGTCTCATGGAGGGTGGCAGCTTCGTCTGGCTCAAGCCCGGTCTTGCGGTGATCGGGCGTTCGTCGCGCGTTAACGAAGAAGGCACCCGACAGGTCGAGGAAGTGATCCGGGAATCGGGAGCCGAGCTCATCCGGGTCGACCTGACTGGTTACCGTCTGCATATTGACGGCGCGCTCGTCATGATCGCCGAGGATGTCGCCATCGCCAATCCGACCCAACTGCCGTTCTGGTTTCTGGAGAAGCTGGAAGAACTGGGCATTCGGACGGTCGAGGTGCACCCTGACGATGCGGTCGGGTGCCTGAACTGCCTGGCTGTGTCGCCCGGGCGCGTGCTCATGCAGGATGGTCTCAGCCCACGCACGGCAGATCGGCTGGACAAGCTGGGGATCGAAATTGTGAGCGTCCCTTACGACCTCATCTACGAGGGCGGCGGCGGGATCCACTGCTCCACCTCACCGCTGATCCGTGACCCGATCTGACCATCGGCGCGAACGAAGACCGTTCTCCTTGGGCCGGGGTGATACCTGCCCGGTGCCATAGACCCCGCAAACGGGTGCGCAGATGAGGGCGCTCGTCCTTTATGGGCCGCTCATCCTGACGGTGGTGCTCTGGTCGTTCCAGATGCCTGCGCTGCACGAGCTTGGTGCGCGATGGGATCCCGTCACGCTCGGCTTTGGGCGCAACCTGCTTGCGGCGGTGGCGTTTGGTATGCTCACCGCGGTCGTTCTCTCGCGACGGCCGCAGACCAGCACGGTTAGCCAAAGCTCACTCGCGGTGCTGTCCGTCGGCAACGGTCTCTGGATCGGCGGGCTCTTCGCAGGATTCGGATTGCTGTTCGCTTGGGGGGCTGTCGTCGGTAGTCCGATCGTGTCGGCCACGGTCACCGCAGTCATGCCCATCACAGCCAGCCTCGTGACCTGGGCCGTTACGGGGCGCAAGCCCGCTCGCGTTCTGCTGATCGCGCTGGTGTTCGTCGTTCCAGGTGCCTTCCTGGCGATGCCACCGTCCAGCGGCACCGGTGGAGATGCGCCGCGTCTTGGTCTGGTGCTCATCTTTCTGGCGCAGGTTTGCTGGAGCCTCTATTCGCTTGCGGTACCCAGATGCATGGCGGGCGCCTCGGCTATCGCCAGCACTCAGGCGTCGATCCTGTGGGCGCTCCCGTATTACGCTGTGGCCTGCGCAATATGCTGGGGCGCCGGCGTCGGGCGCGCCGACCTGAGCGCACCTGGCATCGATGCGACGCTTGCAATCTCAAGCACAGTCGGCCCGCTCGTCCTGGGCGTGGTGTTGTGGAACCTCAGCATCTCCCGTTTGGGGCTGCCGATCTGTGCCCTGTTTCTCAATTGTGTGCCCGTCTTCGGCACGCTGATAGCCTGGGCCTTCGGGATCGTGCCAACTTTGCTGCAAGCCGGGGGAGTCGCGCTGGTCATCCTTGGGATGTTCATCGCACAGTACCGCCGCCGCGACGTGAGGTTGGGTAGGTCCCCGATGCCGCGTACCTGATACGGACAGACTGACACGAGAGTTGAGATCGACTAGACCTGTGCTGAACCCGGATGGAGCTGCCCCATGTTTGACGAACCGACTGACACTGACATCGCTATCGCCCGTCGTGATCTTGCCGCGGCCTATCGTCTGATCGCGCACTTCGGTTTGGATGACGGCATCTACACCCATATCTCGATGCGCCTGGGCCATGACCGGTTTCTGCTCAACCCATTCGGGCTGAGCTTCGACGAGATCCGCGCCTCGACGCTGGTTACGATCGACCACGAAGGCAGCATTATTGACGACCCTCACGGTACGGGGGTGAACGCGGCTGGGTTCACGATTCACTCGGCCGTTCATATGGAACGTCCGGATGTCGCCTGCGTGGCGCATACCCACACCGTGGCGGGTGTCGCGGTCTCGAGCCAGGAGAAGGGTTTGCTGCCACTGAACCAGTGGTCGCTGCAGTTCTACAATCGGATTGCTTTTCATGACTATGAGGGCATCGCGCTGGATCTGGAGGAGCGCGACAGACTGGTCGCCGATCTCGGAAGCTTCGATACAATGATCCTACGCAACCACGGGATGCTTACCTGCGGGCAGACGGTCGGCGCGGCGATCAAAAAGATGCTGAACCTCGAGCGGGCCTGCCAGGCTCAGGTTGCGGCATTGGCCGGCGGGCAAGAACTGCGCTGGCCGCCGCACGACGTCTGCGAGAAGACCGCTCAGCAGTACGAAGGCGGTGCCGACAAGCCGCGGGACTTCCAGTGGGAGGCGTATCTGCGACTGCTCGAGCGGGTCGCTCCAGACTTCAGCGATTGAGGCCGCAGTGCACGGTGGATCTTGCTTTCAGCTAGGTCCGCCGCGGGCACGCCAGATCAGCAGCAGGATCTCGTAGGTGACGGCGGCGGCCAAAAAGGCGGTCATGCCGTTCACGTCCTGCGGTGGGCTGACCGTGTTGACGTCGGCAGCAACGATATCGAGCCCCTCGAGCGCTTGGAGTACGGCGAGCCCCTCGCGCGCCGAAAACCCGCCCCAGACCGGTGTGCAGACCCCGGGCGCGCAGGAGGGGTCGAAGACATCCATGTCCCACGATAGATAAACGGGCCGGCCCTCCAGGCTCTCGCGGATCTCGGCGACGGCCGCCGCTGGCCCGCGGTCCTGAAAGTCCCCCATGGTCATGATGTTGTAGCCGAGCTCGCGCGTGTGCGCGTGTACCCCCGAGACCGTCGTCGTGCCGCGCAACCCCACATGCCATGACGCACTTGGGCTGACGCGCTGTTCCAGTGCTGCGTGGGTGAACTGGGTGGCAGCATCGTAGCGGTGGACGGGATCGACTTCGTAGGCGTCGGTATGGCTGTCGACGTGAAGGACGGCCAGATCGGAGTAAACCCGCGATGCGGCACGCAGGAGCGGCAGCGAGACGCTGCCGTCTCCGCCAAAACCGATCGGCGCGGCGCCGGCGTTCACCAGCGGAAAGGCAGCGGCTTCAATGGCATCAAACGCCTCCGACGCGCGTGAGGGCACCAACGGCACATCTCCGGCATCGATCGCGCCAAGCGCCGACAGGATGTCGACATCCGCCCGCTCCGGATGATAGCGCCGGACGAGCCCGGATTGTTCCCTGATCGATTGCGGCCCTTGGCGGGCACCCACTCGGAACGGGTGGGTTCCACAGTCGAACGGACAGCCGAGAATGGCTGCGCCGGCGCCCGTTGCGTCTGTTCGGAAGGGCAACTCCATGAATGTCAGTGGCCCACGATAGAGAACATCTTCCGTCACGAGCCACACTCCCCCTTCTGAGCGGTTCCCATGACCAGGTTGACGGGAAACGCGCGGTTACCCCGACCAAGATCATTGCACGAGTTCGCAGGATCCGCAGTCCTCCGGCAACACTAAACGATCGATCCAAGATCAGCGCAACGGTCTCTTGGCGATGGACTCCATCGATCATCAGGTCGGACATTCTGGTCGAACTCTTCGGCGTGTCCGCCTGTGTGGCTCTGGCTATCTGCACAGTGGTTCGGCATGGAACTGTTCGAAGCCGGTTTCCCGTTCGTGCGTACGATCCTGAGGAGAGTGGCGCGCCCAAAGACCGCAGCAAGGCTGATCACCCGAGACGCCTGTGCTGTGTGGAATTCGGCGGCCGTTCTGTCTGAAATCCTCGACGCGGTCGTTGCGCTTCCGCTGAACGAACCCGCACGGCGCGAGTCTTCGGCCAGACGCCGCCCCAGAATTAACAAAGTTTTGGTCGATCTATCTGTCGCTGACGCTGGGGAACGTCCAACTTGACAGATACACTCACAACTTCGCTCTGGGAGCGTTCGGGGCTATGAGGCTACGCGTCCGAACGTACCTGATCATTGCACTGATGTTCGCGTCGGGCTTGCCGTTGGCCGTGTTCTGGGTGTGGCCGCACGCCCGAATAGTGGAAACAGAAACGGAAAAAGTAAGTGATCGCTATCTGCTTCTCGCGCAGAACCTGTCCACGGTGCTCGAGTTGTATCACCGCGACATCGTCACAACGCTCGGGGCGTTTGCCGATGTCATTGCGGACGGCGGTGGTGCCGAAGCGGCTGTCCTGTTCCAAGACCTGAACTTCCGCGAGATCTGCGTCGTGGACGCGGTGAGCGGCGACGTGCGAACCAGCTACTTCCCTGAGACCTATCCTTGCCCGGATCAGATGCCGCCCGAGAAGATGGCGTTGTTCCAGCAGCTGGTCTCGACGCAAGAAGTGGGAATGTCGCGGGTCCTCCGGCCCTCCGGCGCGGCGCCTCGAATCTACTTGGCGACCAAGTCAGGCACTGACCTCGTCGTCGGTGCAATAAACACCGATTTCTTCCAGCAGACGTTCGAACAGGTGAAATTCGGTCGGCAAGGGCACGCCTTGGTGGTCGATCACACGGGACAAGTGCTTGCCCATCCAAAACCGGATTGGGCCGCCAGGGCAGTCAGTCTTGCGGATCTGGCTCCGGTCGTTGGAGTTTTGAATGGCGAGGATGGGGTCGCGCAGTTCTTTTCGCCTGCTTTGCAGCAGGAAATGCTGTCCGGGTTCGCCACTGTACCCGGACCAGGTTGGGGAGTCATCGTCCCCCAGCCGGTGAGTGAACTGGAAGAAGTCGCCGCTCAGTTCAACCGCGATTCCCTCGTGGTCCTGTCGGTGGGGCTCGGCTTCTCACTGCTGCTGGCGCTGGTCGTATCCGTCCAGTTTTCCCGCCGCCTCGGTAACATTGCAACGGCCGTCCGCCGGCTGACGCAGGAGCAGGATGGCGTTCGCGTCCGCACCAGCCGCGACCTCATTGGCGTTCGTGAGCTGCTTGCGTTGGAGACAGGTGTCAACAAGCTTGCAGCGGACAGCGAGACCGCGAGATCATCGCAGCTCGCTCACAACAGCAATCTGGAGGCGGCCAACGAGAAGCTCCGCCAGGAGATGACGGAACGCAGGAATGCGGTGGCGGGCCAACGCCACAGCGAGATCCGCTTCAGAAGCCTGTTTGAAAGCGCACCAATCTCCATTCGGGAAGAAGACCTGTCGGGAATGAAGCGACTGATCGATGAGCTTTGTCTCCCGGGCCGAGCAGAGTTTGGCAGGTATCTGGACGAGCACCCTGAGTTTCTTGAGGCCTGCGGCAGATCTATTCGTGTCGTCGACGCAAACGAGGCGTCGCTCGCGCTGCATGGATACACCGACAAGGACCAGATGCTTGCGCGCGTGGTCCGCAGTCTTTCCCCCGCCGCGATGAAGATTGTTCGGATGACGGTCGAGACAATCCACGAAGGCCAACACGGGCGATCTTACGAGACACGGATCACGCGCACCGACGGACAGGTGCGGACGGTCCAGGCGACGTGGTCCGTCATTCCAGGACATGAGGACACCTACTCACGGATACTTCTGTCGTCGGTGGATCTTACAGACCGCCTGCAATCGGAAGAAGCGCTTCGACAAGCTCAGAAGATGGAGGCAGTCGGGCAACTCACCGGGGGCGTTGCCCATGACTTCAACAACCTGCTGACCGTGATCGGCGGGAACCTCGAGTTGCTGGACGCCAGTCACGCTCTCGATCCGGACCTCGCGGCGCCAATTCACAAGGCTGTGCGCCGGGGGGCGGAGCTGACCCAAAGGCTCCTCGCGTTCTCCAGGAAACAACCACTCGTGCCTCAGGCCATTGATCTCGATGAACTCGTCGCCGGGATGACAAACCTCCTCCAGCGCTCTCTGGGAGAGGAAGTCAGCGTGCTGCTTCAGACGTCAGATGACCGCCGTGTCGCTCTTGCCGACGCTGGGCAAGTTGAAGCGGCGCTCCTGAACCTTGCGCTGAATTCTAGGGACGCAATGCCCAATGGCGGAACGCTCACGATCGCAAGGCGGAGCCACCACGTCGATGAGGACAGCAAAATCGACGCTCCTCCGGGGGACTACGTCGCGATCCATGTGTCGGACACTGGTGACGGCATGACACCTGAGACACTCGCTCGCGCGGTCGAGCCGTTCTACACGACCAAGGAAGTTGGAAAGGGCTCTGGGCTTGGGCTGTCCATGGTCTACGGCTTCGCAAAGCAGTCCGGCGGGGATCTGCAGATCGAAAGCACACTTGGCCACGGCACGACGGTCTCACTCTATCTGCCGACGGCCGATGTCGCCCGCGATTGTCCCGTCCAGCATGAGGTCACCGAAACGGCCGTCGTTGGAAAGGGGCGGAAGGTCCTGATACTTGAGGACGACGCGGGCGTGCGCGACTATCTGGTCAGGTTGCTGAGCAGTTCCGGGTTCGATGGCTTGCCGGCAGACGGCATCGACGCGGCGGCATCGATTCTCGACGAGTCCGAGCAGATCGACGT
Source organism: Pseudomonadota bacterium (assembly GCA_039033215.1). Taxonomy (GTDB): domain Bacteria; phylum Pseudomonadota; class Alphaproteobacteria; order Rhodobacterales; family Rhodobacteraceae; genus Thermohalobaculum. The sequence goes on from JBCCDA010000007.1 coordinate 60,326, forward strand.
CCTGCTGTCGGATGTCATGTTGCCCGGCGGCACCCTGGGCACGGAGTTCGCGGTAGACGTCGTCAGGCGCCACCCCAGGATCGGGGTCGTGTTCATCTCCGGTCGACCGTCGGAGGCACGGCTCCACCACAGCCCGGACCTGAACGGAGCTCCCCTGTTGACGAAGCCGTTCGATCGCCACGAACTCATATCAAGCGTCCTCTCGGTGATCAGGTCAGGCTGACCACAGCACATCATCCCCTGTTCTGACCCGCGGTTTGTGGACCGCATCGGCCCACAAACCGCGGGGAAGAGACATCTGCAAGGACGACTAGCGGAAGTGCTTGCCCCGGTTGGGGCTCTTCACTGCGCTACAGGAAGTCACTCGCGTCTACATCGGCCGGGGGTACGCCCTCGAGGAAGACGACATAGCCGCCACCAATCAGCTTGGTGCCGGCGCCGCCGCCAAAGGTCGAGATCGCGAAGTCGTTGAACCCGAGCCCATCCGCGGTGAAATCAAGCACGTCGACACCATCCTCCCAGTCGGTGATACGGTCGATGCCGCCGGAGACCGTGAACACGAAGACATCGGCATCGAGCCCACCCGTCAGGGTGTCACCGCTCGCGCCGCCGTCCAGGGTGTCCTCACCCATGCCGCCGTAGAGCAGGTCCTGTCCCGCCCCGCCGTTGATGTCGTCATTGCCCGACCAGCCATAGAGGACATCGGCGAACTCGTTACCCAGGATCGAGTCGTCATCATGCCCGCCGTAGATGAGGTCGGCACCGGCGTTGCCTGCAATGAAGTCATCGCCCCAGCCTCCGTCGATACTGTCGGCGCCCTTGGACCCGAAGAGGCTGTCATCGCCGGCACCGCCGTCCACGGTGTCGTGGTCGGCGCCGCCAAACACGATATCGTTGCCTGCATCAGCGTCGATGTCGTCACTGCCGTCGAGACCCAGAATGACGTCTTCCTCGACCGTCCCAAGGAGTACTTCCCCGATGTTGGTGCCCAGTATCTCCCTTGGCCCGAACAACTCCGTCGACGGGAGGGCTGAGAAGTCGCCTTCCGCCGCCTCCAGCAAGACTGCCTCGACATCCGTCAGCGACCGGTCGAACATCATGATGTCCGTGATGCTGCCCTCGAAGTACCACTCCGCGCGATCCTCCAGTCCGTCACGGCGGCGAGCAGATGCGCCGACGAGGATCTCTTCGGTGTTGCCAAGCATGCCGCCCGGGAAGCCGTCTTCCGCATCGACCATCTCGCCGTTCACGAACAGCGCGAGCGTATTGTCGTCGAAGCTGAAGGCGATGTCATAGGTCTCGCCTGCAACGATCTGCTCGTCACGGTACTTGAGGTAGCGGCTGATGTCGGTGTCGTCCTGAAAACGAACCCTGAGGTACCCGTCGGTTCCAACCCATGCCGTGAAGTGGCCTCCGGTCTTGTGGCCCGAATGATCCTTGGAGAGGAGCGCCTGGTCGCGCCCGCCTGGCGCGTCCGCCGTGAAGCTGAAGGCGATCGTGCCCGTCTCCTGCTGCATCGAAGGCGTGTGCGCTATCGTTCCATAGATGTCGCCGTTGTAGCTTCCGCCATCATCCTCCAACACCAGCCCGAGCTCGGGTAGGTCCGTCACCACGGTGTCGCCGTAGCTGACCAGGTCCGCATAGGGGTTTTCGGCGAAGGCTTCGGGGTCCGAGCCTATCGGATCCCCTTCGACGTCGCGGCTATCGTAGCCAAAGAGCTCCTGTCCGTTCCACTCCCGGGTCTTCGTGTCGCCTGAGGGGGCGAGCGCCTCCTGTAGCTGGTCGACCGTGTCGACGATGCCGTAGTGGACGCCTGCGTCCGTGATGACGTCGTCTTCCTCGACCAGGTCACCGTGCACGACGACATACCCGAGGTAGTCCTCGTCATGAGCACCGCCGTTCCTGCCCTGCTGCGAGTAGACGGTGATGACCGAGACGGCAGTGTCATCAACGCCGTCATCGTTGCTGTCGTGGGGCCGGTGCGTGATCTCGACGTTCGTTGTGTGACCGATGATCGAGATCGTGTCCTCGCCCTTCACGAAGTCCGCGATGACATCGATCCCGATCCCGTCTACCCAATGGGCGTGAATTCGGGCGTTCTCCCCGGCGACCCCGCCCCAGTGGATCATCCGCTCGCCGCTCATCAGGTTGTCTGTGATCGCCTCTCGGGTGCCGTTGATCAGCGTCTCGATCTTGAAGTGGTCGTTGCCCGCACCGCCGACCAGGATGTCGTCCGCGACGAGCGGCTGATCAAGCCAGTCGGCCAGTTTCAGAAGGCTGTTGTCGATCTGCGGGTCCGGGAAGGGCCGCGATGGCTCGCCAAGGACCAGCTGACCGGCACGGTCCTCGCCTGTGTCCGAGCGGGCAATCAGGACGTCGTTACCGGCGCCCCCGATCACCAGGTCCGAGCCACGACCGCCATCAAGGGTATCGTTGCCGTCACCGCCGTCGACGATGTCGTCCCCATAACCGCCCTGAATGCTGTCGTTGCCACCGCCTCCGGAAAGGCTGTCGTCACCGGCACCGCCATCTACGCTGTCGTCGCCGCCGAGGCCGAAGAACGTATCGTCCGCCGCTATGATCGGCTGCGGCCCCGTGGCCTTGGTGAGTTTGCCGATATCGAACCCGGGCGTCGCCAGGTGCTGGATCTCGGCCCGCGTCAGGGCATCGGTGGCGCTGTATCCGCCAAAGAGCGCGAAATCGGCGATGGCACCCTCGAACGGGTTATCCAGGTCTTCATCGTCGGTGCCGAACTGCTGTGCGGTCTCGTTGAGCTCGGTCAGCCGCTGATCGGCACCAAGGACCCAGGGCTCCTTGTTGTTCAGGAAGAACGCCTCAAGATAGGTCTCGGGCGTTGGTACGTCGCCTTCGACGGGCGTCCACGCACTGCTCGGGACCTTCTTGCCGTCCAGATAGACGAAGACCCCGGTCTCGGTGAAGTTGACGGCCAGGTGCTGCCAGGTGCCCTGCGTGAGCAGGGGGCCCGTCGTCCAGCCCTTGTTGCCACCCCCGTCGCCTGGCGCCATGCGCAGGAGGAGCCCGCCGTCGCTGGTGTGGCCCAGCCTGAAGTGTCCGCCTTCACCGGCACCGCGCTGATCCTTGGAGACGAAGACCCCCGTGCTCGTGAGATCCTGTGGCTGCACCCACAGCGTGATCGACCCTTGCGTGATCTGATAGTCGGGATCGTGCGCAATGAAAGCGAACTCGTCCTCGCCATTGAACGAGAGCGCATTCAACGCGCCATCCGGCCCTTCCACCACACCGTCCGTGCGCAGGCGTGCCTGGTTCTCGTAGAGGGTATAGGCCTTGGCCACCTGGCCACCCTGGTTGTCGGCATAGGCACCATCGGGCCCTGCGAAGTCCCAGTGCGCAAGTGGCGCTTCCATCCCCGGCGCCTCGGGACCATCTGCACTCCAGACATCGGCGCGGCCGGTGGCCGATTCTCTGACGCCTGTGACCTCGATGAAGCCGAGCGGCTCGAACGGATCGCGCGTCTCCTCGTAGGTGAACCCGGCGACGGGATCGCCGAAGGTCACCAAGTCGTCATAGGGATTGTCGACGTAATCTTCGGGGTTGCCGGTGACGGGTCCCAGAACGCCCCCGGGCTCGCGCGTGTCATAGCCATAGACCTGCTCGCCTGCGATCTCTGTCACCTTGAGGTCGCCGACCGGGAACAGTGCTTCTGCCACTTCCGCGAAGGTCTCGACGATGCCATAGGTCACGTTGGCATCGGTCTGGATCATCTCCTCCTCGACCCGGTCGCCGTGCACGATCGTGATGCCGATCAGGTCCTGGGTGTGCGCCCCGCCGCCGCCGTGCTGCTGCGAGTAGATCGAGATGATGCTCTCGTCGTCACCGTCGTTGTCCGTGTCGTAGTGATCGACCGACACGTTGGCCGTATGGCCGATCACCGCGATCGAGTCGTCGCTTGCCACGAAGTCGGCGATGACGTCGAAGCCCTTGGCGTCGACCCAGTGGTCGTGCAGCTCGTTGTTCTCGCCCGCGACACCGGCCCAGTTGATGGTGCCATCTGATCGGACGTGCTTCTTGATGATGTCGAGCTTGCCGTTGATCTGGGGCGCCAGCAGGAACGTGTCACGGCCATCCCCGCCTTCGAGGATATCGTCCGAGACGAGCGGCATGTCCTCCCAGCCATAGAGCTTCTGCCTGTCCGGATTGACCTCGCCGTCGGGATCGCCCCGCGTGGGTTCGCCTATGGCGAGCTGGCCTATCCGCTGCTCGCCTGCATCCGACCGCGCGATCAGCAGATCGTTGCCGTCCCCGCCGCTCAGGTAGTCCGATCCGCGTCCGCCATCCATGACGTCGTCGCCGTCACCCCCGAACAGCGCATCGTCGCCATAGCCGCCGAAGAGCTCGTCATCTCCCCCAAGGGCATTGATCGTGTCGTTGCCGCCCTCGGCATAGATGATGTCACGGCCCTCGGTCCCGGTCTCCACGCTCGGGTCATCGACGGCAGCATCCAGGAACTGAGACGGATGATATTCCGACGCCGGTACCAGAACGGTGCCAGCGGGCGGGTTCAGGAAATCGGCCAGTGTGCCGTAGAACGCGCTCGGCAAGACGGGCAGTCCGTCGATCGAAAGCCCGAGGCTCTGACCGCCGCCTGAATCGAAGTACAGGATCTCGATCGCATAGAGGCCGCCCTCGAAGTTCTCGGTGCGGGCTGTCTCGTCGGTGCCGCGACGCCCCGTAAACTCGGAGAACTCGACACCGCCCAGGGCCAGTGCAAATCCGTCGTCGGAGTAGACGCTGACTTCATGCTCACCCGCGGGGATGTAGATGTAGCCGGTCAGTCGCAGACCGGAGGGGCCCATCTCCAGCTCGCCGTCACCGATCAGACTGGCCGCGTCATCGCCCAGGAACTCGGCAATGGTCGTGTCGGATCTGTTCCCGCCATAGGCGATCTGCGTCGCGGTAAAGGTCGCATCCGGGGTGTTGGTCTCGATGATCTCTTCGAGATGCTCGAGCTTCCCGATCCAGTCGCCCGGGGCGTAGACCTCGCCTGACAGGCCTGTTCCGGCGATGGGCACGAAGCTGATTTGAGATGACGGTACGTCGGGGTTGATGATTTGGGGTGTGGTCACGGGGGTGCCGATAGGCGAGGCGTTCAGCGTCATGCACTGCTCCAGGATGGCCCTCGCATCTCCGGTCCGGAGCCGTTTTTTGTTGCTCCAGGTGTCTGGACGTTACGCGCCGGACCGGTCCCGAGAAGTTCAATAGCCGAACTCAACCTATAGGGGAATAAGGATTTATGCGGCATTTTACGGAGTGTCCGACGGTGTGATCTGCTTGTTCCCAGGTGGACCACCACGAGAGCGGAGCAGAGTTTGGGAGACCAGAGGGCCCGGAGCACGTCGGGCAACCTTGTCAGAACGCGGCGCGGGCCGCGTCGCCGACTGGCTCTGGTGTGTTGCGAAGAGCGGGAGGTTCAGCTCACCGATTTCAGTAGGCTCCGGTGCTTGCGAAACTCCGCCAGCGTCTCTCCGATCGTGACGAATCCCTGTTCGTTCAGAAGCGGCACGAGCCGCAGAAACGCCTCCGCCGTGGCGAGCGCGTCGCCGATGGCGGTATGGCGGTGCTCGGGCGGGATCTCGATCCCGAGCCGGTGTGTCAGCGCGTCGAGCGAGTGTTCTTCGGTTCGCCCGTAGAGCACGGCGGAGAGCAGCACCGTATCCAGGACCGTGTTCTGGAACCGCGCGTCGATCTCGGGCTCGGCCCGGCGCAGGAACGCCATGTCGAACGGGGCGTTGTGCGCGATCAGGACCGCATCGCCGCAAAAGCCGTGGAACTGCGCCACCGCCTCGGCGACGTTTGGCGCGCCGATCACCATCTCGTTCGTGATGCCGTGCACGCTGGTCGCCAGCTCCGGGATGATGCGCCCGGGGTTCACCAGCATATCGAAACGCTCACCGGTCAACAGCCGCTGATTGACGATGCGCACGGCCGCGATCTGGACCAGTTCGTCGCCTTGATGGGGCAGTAGGCCGGTCGTTTCGGTATCGAACACGACATAGGACACATCGCTCAGCGGACGGTCATCCGGTGCTGCGCCATCCCCGCTGTCCAAAAGGCCGAAATCGTAGAACTCGACCCGCGGCGCCACCTGCTGAGGCGGCTCGAGCGCCCGTGCCTCGCGCAGCGCCACGCAGAGCTGAAGACGCCCGTCTTCGCCCGTCTCACGCCAGCACTCGGTGCTGTGGCGCGCGAGGATCTCCTGCGGCGTTGTCCCCGGTCCGGTATCGTCCAGGTCCCGTCCCAACCAGGCTTCGAGCTTGGACACGGGAAGCTCGCCGCCGTCCGTCGACAGGGTCAGCAGGATGCCCAGCTCGTCAGCCCGGGCGTCAAGCCGCGGATCCGTCCCCCCAGCCGCCGACAGCAGGGCCGCCCCGGCAGAGAGCAGGCGCACGATGGAGAAGCTGTCACACCGCACGAGCAGCATAGGCTCGGGCAGGGTGCCCACCCGCAGATCGGCCCGCGCCATCAGCGCGTTGGCAAGATCGGCGACCGCGATCTCGCACATCGGCCACCATTCCTGCGTCATCGCGTCGTGCGCCTGGGTCAGCCGGGACACGGCGCGCGCGAGATCCTCGATCTCCTCGCCCATGGCTGTTTGCAGCCTGTTCTTCTGATCAGGCGTCAGCTGAGCGTGCCCCCGAAGCGCCCCGAGCGTCGTCGCGATGTTGGCGGTCGGGCGGCGTACTGCCACCAGATGATCGGTGAGCGCACGCTGACGCGAGGCCCCCGCGCGCGATGTCCGCGTGATATCGTGCAGCGTCAGCATGTAGCCCGGCGGGCCCTGACCGGAGCTGTCGGGCATCCGGCGCATCTTGCCCGAGATCAGCTGCTCACCATCCGCAGTGGTGCACAGCACATCGATCGGGGCGCCGGGGTCCCGGCTGACCGCGAGCCGGTCAAAGGCATGGCGGATCGGCTCGCCGGCCAGCAGATCGAAGAGCGACCGGTCAAGCCCCAGCTTGGGAGAACGCCCCAGGATGTCGGCGGCTTGCTCGTTGTAAAGCGCGATCCGGTGCTGTGCGGTGCAGAGCACAATCCCGTCCGGCACATCGCGCAGCACCAGCGCCAGGCGGGCATTCTGCTCGGCGATGGCCTGGGTCTCGCGCGCCACGGCCTCGGCCAGGGCGGAGCGCTTCTCGACAAGGCTCTCGGCAACGGCGGACGCCGCCGGGCCCAGATCCCCGAGATATTGCGCTTGCCCGGCCTCTATCGCGGTGTCGACATCGGTGTGTGTACGCGCCCTCAGATCGCTGGATAGCCGCTGGACGGGTTTTGCGACGTTCTCGTCGAAGAGAAGCCACACCCAGAGGACAATGCCGCCCAGCGCAAAGGCAGCAACAGCGCCTGCCAGCACGAAGGCCGAAAGCGGGTCCGCCGACCCAAGCCGACCGTAGCCAAGCGCGATGCCTCCGGCGATCCCCGCCGCCCCGCCCAGCACGATCAGGGCGAAAAAGAGAAAGATCCTGAAACGCAGGCTCCACCTGGTCCACATGGTATCAGGCCACCTCATCCTCGATGAGGCGGTTGACCGTGTCGATCAGCTCGACCGGCGAGAACGGTTTCGAGATGAACGCATCGGCGCCCATGGCAATGGCCTTGCGCTTCTCCAGCGCGCCGCCGCTGGCAGTCATCATCAAGACTTTGATCTCAGTGCCGCCGTCCACCCCGCGGATCTGCTCGCAGACCTCATAGCCGGAACACCCCGGCAGCATCACGTCCAGCAGCACCAGAGCGGGGCGCTTCTGGCGGATTGCTTCGATGGCGGCCGGGCCCGTGCTCACACGGTCGATCTCGTAGCCTTCACGCTGGATGAGAAACTCGAGCGCCAGGGCGATGCTGTCTTCGTCTTCAACGACCAGAACCGATTTTGCCATGTGCCTCTCCCTGGGTCTTACGAGCATGTCGCCTGCAGCAGCGGATCGCCCGCGGGGACGTCGGTCCAGTCGGCGTTCGTGACGTTGCCGGCCGCGTCGAAGACCATCCCATCGGCGATGTCTGCGCGCCGCCCGGCCGCGCAATCGATCAGCATCGGCAGTTTCGTGGCGGGGGCCCGGTGGGTGAACAAAAGCAACTCGACCAACCGCTGACCGGGCACGTCTGCGTTGGCCCGGATGGCGGTCTGATCCACCGCCATGAAGCGGCTGACGAAAGGGGTGAGATGGGTCCATGGCCTGAAGCTGGACGGCTCGGCGTAGGTCTGCACGACCACGACCCCCTCCGGCAGCGCGTCAGCGGTGCGGCTGAACCAGGAGTACTCGCCCCAGATGGTGAAGCCGAACATGCCGACGGCGGCGAAGATGGGCACCATGACGCGGGGCAGGGCGCCCTTTGTGACCATTCGAACCAGCATGGCGATGCCGGCCCCGACAGCCGCGGCTGCGAACGCTGCTATGAATTCGATGAGCATCAATCCCCCTAAAGCACGCTTGACCGGCCCTGACCCAGGGCCGACTGCATTGTCTTGACCACGACAAACGCGTCGCGCAGATGGCTTCTCTCGAGATCCGAGAGATCGCGCGGCTGCATGAAGTTGTCCGGTGCCTCGCTGCTACGGACCAGCTTGGCCTGGTGGGTCAGGCGGGCCGTGGCGATCACGTCGTAGGCGTGCAGCAGGTCGCGCCCGCCGCTCTGGCTGATCACGCTGGCCTCCGACGCCGCCACGATCCGCGCTCGGGTGTTGACGGTCGTCAGCTTTCCCTGGAGCGCATAGACGCGGCCAAGATCCACCACCGGCACGACGCCGTTGAGCTTCAGATCGACTGTGCCCTTGTGCGCACCCGAGCCGATGGTCGAGAGCCCCCGAAACATGCTGAGCGGCGGCGCGTGCTTGAGCGAATTGCCCACCAGGTGCGCGACGAAGATCGAATTGGCGGACGCATAGGCCAGCGTCTCGGCCTGCAGACTGTCGAAGAGCTCGGTCGTGCCGGCAACCGGGCGCAGGTCGAACATCACCGAGGCCAGCATTTGCGCCATCGGATCGGGCTTGTCGACCCATTGGCGGAAGTATTCGCGCCAGATTCTCACCGGCTGGCACCAGCGCGGATTGGTCGCCATCATCTCGCCCGGGCAGAAGTAGTATCCGCAGGCATCCAGCCCGTCCGAGACGAAGGCCGCCAGCCTGGCGAAGTACGCCATGTCCGCCTCGGTCACCGCATCGTCCAGAAAGAGGCAGTTGTCCTGGTCCGAGACGCCCGTCTGCTCCTGACGGCCCTGGCTTCCACACGCCAGCCAGAGGTAGGGGACCGGGGCAGGCCCAAGCTCGCCTTCGGCCAGCACCAGAAGGCGCCGGGTCGCCGCATCGCCGATGTCCGTGATCAGCCGTGTCACGGTGTGGTGGCGTTGCCCCGATCCGACCAGCTGGGCCAGCAGCTCGGGGATCCGCGCCACCGCGGTCGCGATCCCGATGACATCCGCGGCATTCGTCACCTCCAGCACCACGCTGGCGGCGGTCATCGCCTGATAGCGAGTGAGGTCGGTCTGGGTCAGCATGCCGACCGGCCTGCCCCCTTCGACGATGGGCACGTGCCCGATGCCGTTCTCCAGCATCAGCAGCAACACATCGATGCCCAGCGCATCCGGCGTCAGGGTAAGCGGATCGCGGGTCACGACGTCCGAGACCAGGGTCTCGGAACCCAGCCCCTCGGCCACCACCCGGTTCGTCAGATCACGCGTGGTCAGCAGGCCGACCAGGGCGCCATCGTCGACCGCCAGGATGCTCGAGACATGGTTGTCGCGCATCAGCCGCGCGGCGGTGAGCACCGTAGCGCCGGGCGCGCACGTCACCGTGCCGGCTCCCATCAGCTCGAGTGCGCGCATCGACGTCAGCGCCATCTTCTCGCCATCGGCGGGACGGGCGCGCCGGTAGAACCGTGCGAAACTGGGCTCGTGATCCAGCAGTTCCTTGAAGACCGCGACCGGCAGCAGATAGAGCACGGCATCGGCAAGCGCATGCGCGCTTGTCACGGCACGTCCGTCACGCACGAGGCCCCGCTCGCCGAAGCTGTTGCCGGGGCCAAGCACCGAGAGCACATGGCCACCTGTCTCGCGCACTTCAATCTGCCCCGAGACGACGATGTAGAGCCCCTCGAGGCTCTGGCCGGTGCGATAGATCTCGGATGTCGCAGGGGCAACCACGCAGCGGATCGCATTGGCGATGTCAGCGCGTCGCTCGGCGCTCAGCGTATCGTAGGGATGCTGGCTCGACAGAAATGTCTCGATCTCGTTCAACTGCTGATCCATTGCGCCGAGGGTACCTGCCTGAGGAAAAAGGATGGAGGGCCCACGGCGCGCGCGGGCCCTCCGGTCTTGGTCAGTGGGCCTGGGCAGATCCGGCGCCGCGCGGCACCCGGATGCTTTCGACCAGGTCCTGGATCTCCTGCGGGGTGTCCGCCGTCATCCGGCTGACGGTGATGGCGACCACGAAGTTGATCAGGGCACCGACCGCACCAAAGGCCGTGGACTTGATCCCGAACAGAAGCGGTGCTGTGTCCGTGAAGCTGTTCGTGCCCGGGACGAAGAACCAGCCCTTGTGCAGGAAGATGTAGACCAGCGTCACACCGATACCGGCCAGCATCCCGCACACCGCGCCCACGTTGTTCACGCGCTTCGAGAAGATGCCCATCATAAGCGCCGGGAAGATCGAGGCTGCTGCCAGACCGAACGCAAGCGCCACAGTCTGCGCGGCGAAACCCGGCGGGTTCAGACCCAGCCATGTCGCCACACCGATTGCCACCGCCATCGCGATCCGGGCTGCCAGAAGCTCGCTCTTCTCCGAGATGTTGGGCGTGAGCGCGCCCTTCAGCAGGTCATGCGACACCGCCGAGGAGATGGCCAGCAACAGGCCCGCCGCTGTCGACAGCGCCGCTGCCAGACCACCGGCTGCGACAAGGGCGATGACCCATGCGGGCAGGTTGGCGATCTCGGGGTTGGCCAAGACCAGGATGTCCCGGTTCACGGTCAGCTCCGACCCCTGCCAGCCGTTCGCCGCAGCGGTGGCCGCAAACTCCTCGCTGGCATCGTTGTAGAACTGGATCTGACCGTCGCCGTTCTTGTCTTCGAATTGCAGAAGACCGGTTACCTCCCAGTTCTTCATCCAGTCCGGACGCTCGTCGTAGACCAGGGCTTCGCCCTGCGGACCGTTCGGATAGATGGTGTCGACCAGGTTCATCCGGGCCATCGCACCAACTGCCGGGGCCGTCAGGTAGAGCAGCGCGATGAAGACAAGCGCCCAGCCAGCCGACCAGCGCGCGTCCGATACCTTGGGCACCGTGAAGAAGCGGATGATCACGTGCGGCAGACCTGCTGTCCCGATCATCAGCGACAGGGTGAAGAGCACCATGTTGAAGGTTGAGGTATGGTGGCCCGTGTAGCTGTTGAAGCCCAGATCCTGAATGACCTGGTCCAGCTTCTCCAGCAGCGGCACGCCCGAGGCGACATGATCGCTGAAGAGACCCAGCGGCGGCAGGGCCACACCCGTCAGCTGCAGCGAGATGAAGATCGCCGGTACCGTGTAGGCCATGATCAGCACGCAGTACTGGGCCACCTGGGTGTAGGTGACGCCCTTCATGCCGCCGAGGACCGCGTAGAAGAACACGATCCCCGCCCCGATGAAGAGGCCGGTGTCCACGTCGACTTCCAGGAAGCGCGAGAACGCCACGCCCACACCCGTCATCTGGCCGATGACATAGGTGATCGACGCGATGATCAGGCAGGCAACCGCCACAAGCCGCGCGGTCGGGCTGTAGAACCGGTCGCCGATGAACTCGGGCACCGTGAACTTGCCGAACTTGCGCAGGTAGGGTGCCAGCAGCAGCGCCAGCAGCACATAGCCGCCCGTCCAGCCCATCAGGAAGCTGGAGTTGTCGTAACCCGTGAACGCGATCAGGCCGGCCATCGAGATGAACGATGCCGCCGACATCCAGTCAGCCGCCGTGGCCATGCCGTTGGTGACCGGGTGCACGCCGCGCCCGGCGGCGTAGAACTCGCTGGTCGAGCCCGCCCGGGCCCAGACAGCAATGCCGATATAGAGCGCGAAGGTGGCGCCCACGACCAGCAGATTGAGGGTATATTGGTCCATTGTTCCGGTCCCTTTATTGCTCGTCGACGCCGTGTTCACGGTCCAGCGCGTTCATGCGCCAGGCGTAGAAGAAGATCAGCGCCAGGAAGACGAGGATCGAGCCTTGCTGGGCGAACCAGAAGCCGAGGTCCGCCCCTCCGAACTGGATGCCCGACAAGAGCGGCCTGAGGATGATCCCGAAGCCGAACGAGACGACCGCCCAGATGACCAGGCAGATCTTCACCAGGCGAATGTTCGCCGCCCAGTATGTGTTTGAGTCTTTCTCCGCCATTCGTAGTTCCTCCTGGTCTTGGCGTTCGTGGCCACCGTCCCCCCGTGGGCCGGCGGCATCGGCGTCACACCGTCTGGGGTGCGATCTCAGCGGCCAGCGCCGCGGTGATGAGACCGATGGGGACGATCAGCGACCAAGCAGCCCATGATGCCGTCTCTGCCACCGGGGAATTGGCGCGCCCACGGGAGGGAGGACCCGCGGGCGCGCCATGACCGCGTCATTTGCGGTTCATTCTGTTTTGGATGAGGTCGTCGACGACGGCGGGGTCGGCGAGCGTCGAGGTATCGCCGAGCGCGCCAAAATCGTTCTCGGCGATCTTGCGCAGGATGCGGCGCATGATCTTGCCCGAGCGGGTTTTCGGCAGG
>JBCCDA010000008.1:0-70837 GCA_039033215.1 Pseudomonadota bacterium
CTCCTGTGGGCGCGCGCCGCGGCGAGGATGGCCTCGACGATGGGCTCGTAGCCGGTGCAGCGGCAGAGATTGCCGGAAATCGCCTCGACCACCTCCTCGCGTGTCGGTGAGGGATTGGCTTCCAGAAGTGCCTTCGCCGCCATCAGCATTCCTGGCGTGCAGTAGCCGCACTGGGCAGCGAAGCCCTCCATGAACGCAGTCTGGAGCGCGTGCAGCACCGGGCCATCGGCCAGCCCCCCCGCGGTGTCGACGCGGCGGTCCGCCACCGTCTCGGCCAGCACCAGGCAGCTCAGATGGGGTGCACCGTCAATCAGCACCGTGCAACTGCCACAGGTGCCCTGGCCGCAGCCATACTTGGGCGTCAGGTCACCGATCCCGCGGCGGAGCATGTCCAGGAGGTTTTGCCCCGGCTCCACGAAGGCTGCAGCCTCGGCGCCGTTCAGGGTGAAGGTCACGGGTGTCTTCATCGCGGATCCTCTCCCAGCAGCAGGCGGCGGAGGTGCACGGGCGCGACTTCGCGCCGGTACCACGACGAAGCGAGAGCATCCGTGGGCGGGTCCAAGCCATCAGTCGCCACCCGCAGGGCGGGCGTGATCCCCGTCAGATCCAGCGTGGCGCCTTCCAGCGCCCGCTCCACCGCCGGAGCCCGGACGGGGGTTGACGCCATCGCGCCGTAGGCGATCCGGACCCCCGAAAGCCGCCCGGCGGCCCGGTTGAGGCAGGCCGCCATCGACATGACCGAGACACCTTTCGGCTTGACGCGGGCGACCTTGCGAAAGCGGAAGCTGTCCCCGGCGGGCCGGTCGATCGAGATCGCGCGCACCAATCCCTGGCGGCGGGCCAGATACTGCTCCAGCGGTGCTGACGATCCGTCCGCCATGACGACCTGTCCGTCCAATGCCAGCAGAGCCACCGCAAGATCGCCGTAGGGATGCGGCGCGATGAGGTTGCCACCGACGGTTGCCATGTTGCGCACGGCGGGGCCACCAACAGCCCGGGCAGCGGGCGCCAGGAAGGCGAGGTCGCGTGACGCGATGATGTCGACCATCCGAAGACCGGCGCCAATGACGACCCTTGGACCTTCGGGGCGGACCTCCCGCAGGTCCTCGCGGCAGCGGACGATCCGATCGAAGCGCTGGTCGCCATAGTTGACCTGGCGCATGACCAGCGTGCCGCCGCCCAGAAACCGCGCCCGCTCGGACATCGCGGCCTCGGCCTCGGCCAGCGTGTCTGTCACCACCACCTCAAGCATGTCCCAGCCCCATGTGCGTGCGCACGGCCTCGAACCCGGCGGCGTAGATGTCATTGCCGACCAGCCCGGCCAGCTCCTCGCCGCGCCCGGCCGGCGCATCAAACCGGCTTTCCCACTCCCAGAACGTGCTGTCGGTATCGGTCACCGGCGTCAGCCGCACGTGCGCGACGTAGTTGAAGAGCGGCACCGGCGTGTCCAGCAGACAGTACGTGAAGCTCATCTCCAGATCGCTGAGCGTCAGCAACTGCTCCCGCAGATTGGCCCCATCCGTCAGGCGGAAATTGCGCACGCAGCCCACGCGGTCCGCCGGCTGGCCGCGCTCGACATGGCTCTCGGCCACGGCCGGATGCCATTGGTCATGCCCGTTGAAGTCCCGGACCACATCCCACACGGCCTCCACCGGGGCGTCCAGTATGATCGAGCGGATCACGCGCGGCATCGGCCCCTCCCGATCCTCTTCATCTGGCCGAAAATACCTCGAGAGCGCGAGAGCGGAGCTCTCGCCGTGGCCCGCAGGACCGGTTTGCCCGAGTCTCCGACACCCTTCATGCCCCGCCCCCGAAGTGGCGTTTGAGCGCATCGAACCCGGTCTGGAACACATCCCCACCGATCCCGTTCACCAGATCGCTCTCATGGGCCGGATCGCACGAGAACTCGGCCGACCATTCGATGAACGTCCGGTCCCCTTCCGTTACCGGAGTAAGCCGCAACGTCGCGATGTAGTCCTCCAGCGGCATGGGACTTTCCAGGATCGAGTAGGTGCAGAACATGTCGTAGTCACTGAGTCCGAGGAGTTGCTCGCGGATGTTGTCGCCGCTCTGCAGGTTGAAGTTCCGGATGCAGCCCACCTTGTCCGCGGGCAAGGCGTCCTCGATCCGGCTGTCGCGGATGCGGGGATGCCACCGGGGCAGGCCGTTGAAATCCCGGACCCGCTCCCACACCCGAGGCGCGGGCGCGGCGATCACCGAGGAGACGTAGACACGGGCCATCTATGATCCGTCCTTCTCGTCCCGGGCCTTCTTGGCCGCGGCCAGCTTTTCGGCCTCATTCGCAGCGCGGGCCATGTTGTTGGCGTCGCTGAAGACAGCAGCCTTGGCGAGGTTGGAGCCGTCTATTCCGATGTCGTTCATCAGGCTGTCGATCATCGGCCCCTGCACGCGGTAGCGCAGCGCCGAGTTGATCACCTCGTCGGTGGGGCTGCCGTTCGGCCCGACCGAGGCGCCGCCCCCGCCGCCGGAGCCATCGGCCCAGTCGAGGCCGGCTGTGCCTGATCCACCCAGTTGCATGATCTTGATCTCCTGGATCTTCTCCAGCGGTTTGACCTGCGCCGCGATGATGCCCTCCAGACGGTTCAGCATGTTGCGCTTGAAGAGCGAACGGCGCGCGCCGTCGGTGAGGATGTTCTCGGCCTCGTTGATCAGCTTCTGCGCCTCTGCCTCGACGGCCGAACGGATACGCGCGGCTTCGGCGGCAAGGCGGGCCTCCTCGGCCTCCTTCTCGGCCTTGACCACGTCGACGGATCTCTCACGATTCGCCGCTTCCATGGCAGCCGCCGTGTCGACCTTGGCAGCCATTTCGGCAGCGGTTGCCCGGGCCTCGTCCGCCTTGATAGCCGCGGCGCTTTCCTCGAGCGACTTTGCCGCGATTGCGATGGCCTTCTCCATGGCCGCTTCCTCGACCTTGCGTTCGCGTTCGATTTCCAGACGGCGGCGTTCGGTCTGGTGCTCAATCCGTACATCGTCGAGCCCACGTTCTGAGGCGACACGGGCGCGTTCGACTGTCTCCTGGCTGGCAATCTCGACCTCGCGCAGCGCCTGGGTCCGTTCGACCTCCAGCGTCTCCAGGGCCTTGCGCCGTTCGATCTGGCGCGCCTCGATGGCCTGTTCCTTGGCGATCTCGGCGCCACGGGTCCTTGCCTCCTCCTCGATCCGGGCGGCGTTGATCATCTCCTGGGCGGCGATATTGGCCTGATCGACAGCCCGGTTGCGGGCGATCTCACGCTCGCGCATGTCCTGCTCGTAGGCGATGCGCTCGGCGGCGATGGCTTTCTCCTTGGCGATGCGGGCTGCCTCCACCGCTTCGCCCTTGGCCTGTTCGCGGGCCTCGACCTCCTCTTCGGTCTGCAAGCGCTCGACCGCGACGGCCTTGTCCTGGGCGATCCGAGCCTTCTCGACCGTCTCGCGGGCGGCGATCTCGGCCCGGTCCACGGCTTCGTTCTGGTCGATCTCCAGCGTGCGGACCTCGCGGGTCGAGCTGATCCGCGCCTGGTTCACCGCCTTCTCCTGCATGATGCGAAGTTTCTCGGCGGCTTCGCGGGCGGCGATCTCGGCCTCCTGCACCGAGAGATCCTTGGCAACCTCGCGCTCGCGCGTTCCCTGCTCATAGGCGATCCGTGCCTCAGTGACGGCGCGTTCCTGAGCAATGCGGGCGCGTTCGGTTTCCTCCCGCGCCGAGATGCCGGCGGTGTCGATGGCCTTCTGGCGGTCGATCTCGTCGGCCTGGGTCGTGCGGTCCCGTGCAATGCGGGCCTGCTCGACGGCCAGTTCCTGGGCGATGCGGGCCTTCTCCACGGTCTCGCGCGCAGCGATTTCAGCAGCGTCGGTCTCTTGCTGGGTGCGAATACGCTCGTCAGTGACCGATTTCTCCTGGGAGATACGGGCCTTCTCGACGGCTTCGCGGCTGGCAATCTCGGCCTCGTCGATCACCCGGCTGCGGTCGATCTCGCGTTGGCGGATCTCGCGTTCGGATGCGATCCGCGCCTCGGCGATCTGACGCTCGTTCTCGATACGCGCGGTTTCGATCGCCTCGCGCGAGAGCAACGTGGCCTGCTCGCCTTCCTTCTCCCGCTCGGAGCGTTCGCGGGCCAGGAGAGCCCGCTGTTGAGCGCGTCGGAATTCTATCTCGCGTTCCTGATCCAATCGGGCTTCTTCGGATTCCCGTTCGATATCCAGAGCTTCTTTCTCCGCCTGCAGGTTGCGGGTGCGGATCTGGATCATCGCCTCCTGCTCGATGTCGTTGCGCAGCTTGCGGCGGGTCTCGATCGCCTCGATGACGCTGGTAAGACCTTCGGCATCGAACCGGTTCGAGGGGTTGAAATACTCGATCTCGGTCTGGTCCAGATCGGTGACGGCGACGCTTTCGAGCTCCAGCCCGTTCGTATCCAGCCCTTCCTGCGCCATGTCGCGCACGCGGGCGACATACGCGTTGCGGTCCTCGTGCACCTCTTCCAGCGTCATCTGAGAGGCCACGGTGCGCAGCGCCGAGATGAACTTTCCAGACAGCAGAGAGTGAATGCGTTCGGGCTCCAGCGTCCGGCGTCCAAGGGTGGAGGCGGCCAGGGACACGGCCTCGCGCGTCTGGTTCACCCGCACATAGAACTCGGCATCCACGTCGATGCGCATCCGGTCCCGCGTGATCAGCGCCTCATCGCGCTCGCGCGTGACCGCCAGCTGCATCGAGTTCATGTTCACCGGCGTGATGTCGTGGATGATCGGCCAGACGAAGGCACCGCCGTTGATCACCACCTTCTCGCCCAGAAACCCCGTGCGCACGAAGGCGACCTCCTTGGTCGAGCGCCGGTAGAGCCAGTGCATCACCCAGTAGGTGATGAAGATGACGATAACGGCTGCGATCAGCCAGAGGATCAGTTGCCCGATGAATTCTCCGGTCATTCCGGACCTCCCTTGTCGTGGTGCTGCGGGGCGGTTTCATGGGGGCACGGCCCCATCGCAATTGGGCCTTGGACCAATGGCGGCCCAAGCGCGTTCCCCAAGGTATTTTTGGCCAGATGAAGAGGGGTCACGCCGAGCCTCCCATGGAGATCTGCTTGAACTTGCGCGTCTGTTCGGTCAGCGCGATCTCAGTCGGCAGGCGCTCCATCGAGGATGCGCCGTAGAAGCCATGGCAGTTCTTGGTGTTCTTCAGCACGAACTCCGCGTCCTCAGGCATCGCCACCGGTCCACCGTGGACCAGCACGATGGCGTCCGGGTTGACGGCCAGTGCTGCGCCGGCCCAGGCGTCGACCGCCTCGGGGCATTGCTCAAGGGTCAGCGCGGTCTCGGCCCCGATGGCCCCCCCGGTAGTCAGGCCCAGATGCACGACGATGATGTCCGCACCCGCCCCGGCCATGGCAGTCGCGCTGTCGGGGTCGAAGACATAAGGGGTGGTCAACAGATCCTTACTGGCGGCCAATCGGATCATCTCGATCTCATGCGCAAAGCCCATCCCGGTCTCTTCCAGTTGCGCCCGGAACGTGCCGTCGATCAGGCCGACGGTGGGAAAGTTCTGGACGCCGGAGAAGCCCACGCGTTTCACGTCATCGAGGAAGACATCCATCATCCGGAACGGGTCCGAGGCGCAGACACCAGCGAGGACCGGGGTGTTTCTGACGACCGGCAGTACCTCGCCCGCCATCTCCATCACCACGGCATTGGCATCCCCATATGGCATGAGCCCCGCAAGCGACCCGCGCCCGGCCATGCGGTAGCGGCCCGAGTTGTAGATCACGATCAGGTCGATGCCGCCCGCTTCCTCGCACTTGGCCGAGAGGCCTGTCCCCGCACCTCCGCCGACGATGGGCTCTCCCCGGTCGCGCATGGCGCGGAATTTGGTCATCAGATCTGAGCGGTCGAACATTCAGCCTCCTGCCGCGCGGACGCGCGGGGTTCCGTGCAAGCTGCGGAAGGTCTGGATGACCAGGGCCGCGAACTCGGGGTCATTGATGTTATGGGGCGTGCGGACGAGCTGGCGGGCGGAGGTCTGGTTGACCGTCTCCTCCAGCGCGCCGAAGAGCGCCGCGTTGGCGGCGGGGTCGTGGAAGGCCATTCCAGGCGCGTCCAGCAGGCTGACGCCGCCTTCCGGCAGGAAGAACCGCACGGGGGCGGTCATCCGGTTGAGCCGTTCGCCGATCCAGCGGCCCATCGCGGCGTTCTCTTCCGGCGTGGTCCGCATCAGAGTGATCTGCGGATTGTGCTCGTAGAGGGTGCGACCGCGGTATCGCTCCGGCACCGTATCGGGTGCGTTGAAATTGACCATGTCCAGCGCGCCGCAGGCGCCAATGTAGGGAAGACCCGCCCGGATCGAGGCGCCGAAACGGTCTTCATTGGCCGGAAAGACCCCTCCGGCCAGCATGTCACAGACCTCGGTGGTGGTCAGATCCAGCACAGCCGACAGCATGCCGCTGTCCAGCAGGTTCTCCATCGCGCGCCCACCGGTTCCAGTCGCGTGGAAGACAAGACAGTCGTAGTCTTTCTCCAGCACTTCCGTGACCTGTTGGACCAGAGGTGTCGTGACACCGAACATGGTCAGGCCAACGGCAGGCTTGTCTTCGGTAAGCGTCCGTTTCTCCCCCCTGGCCTTCACCATCCCGGCGAGCGCGTGCGCGCCGTTCCCCAGCACATCGCGGGTGATCGAGTTGAGCCCCTGCACATCAGCGACCGAATGCATCATCAGCATGTCGGACGCGCCGACGTACTGCCCGACATTGCCCGAGGCGACGGTCGAGATCATGACCTTCGGGATGCCGACGGGCAGCGAACGCATCGCGGGGCTGACCAGCGCGGTACCACCGGAGCCGCCTGCCGAGATGATCCCGGCCACATCCTGCTGGATCGCCATCCATCTGGTGAACGCGTCGGTCATGCCCGCGACCGCTGTACCGCGATCGCCGGTGAAGACGCCGGAGACACCGCGGGGATGGAAGGCGGCGACGGCATGTGGCGGCACCTCGGCACCGGAGGGTTTGCCGGAGGTCGAAAGATCGACCATCTGCACCGCCAGGCCCTCGGCCTTTACGAGGTCCCGGATGAAGCGCAGCTCGTCGCCCTTGGTGTCGAGGGTCCCAGCCACCAGAACGCGGCTTCCGCCACGGGCACGGGCAGCGATAGGTGCGATGGGCTGGTTGGCCGAGGGGATCTCGGTGACTGTGCGGGCCGACGCCTCGATCACGCGCACGGGCACGGGACGGGACCATCTGGTCGGTAGGCTGGGGTTGGAGACGTATACCTTCGCCGGTCCCCTGGCCGCGGGCGCGTCCTTGGGCAACCTGCCGTTTGCCCCGGCAGACGGCTCCGGCGTCTCGTCATGGGCATGGCGCCCGACCCCCAGCAGCGCCTGCTGGAGATCGCGGTCTCCCGCAAGAACGCCTGAGTCCATCACCCGGTTGATCCGGCCGTTGACCATGATGGCGATCTGCTCCGCCACAGCGCAGGCAACGCCGATGTTCTGCTCGATCACCAGGACGTCGATGTCACCTTCCTGACCCAGCCGCACCAGCATGTCCTCGACCTGCTGGACGATGACGGGAGCCAGTCCTTCGGTCGGCTCGTCCATCACCAGAAGCCGCGGGTTCAGGAGCAAGGCACGCGAGATCGCCAGCATCTGCTGCTCGCCCCCCGAGAGCTGGGCGCCGCCGTTGGTGCGGCGTTCCGCAAGCCGGGGAAACGTCCCGTAGATCCGCTCGATCGTCCAGGCGCCGCCGCGCTTCTCGACCAGCTTGAGGTGTTCATCCACTGTCAACGAACGCCAGAGGCGGCGGCCCTGAGGAACGTAACCGACCCCCATCCGGGCAATCTCGGCAGGCGACCGCCCGTTGATGATCTGGCCATCCAGCGTGATTATGCCCGAGGCAATGGGCTCCAGCCCCATGATCGCCTTGCAGAGCGTGGTCTTGCCCATGCCGTTGCGGCCCACCACCGACAGCACGCCGTGGTCCAGCGACAGGTCCACCCCCTGAAGCGCATGGCTCTGCCCGTAGTAGACGTTCAAGTCACGGATCTGAAGGTTCACGGGGCTAGCCATGACTGTGGCTCCCGTCCCCGAGGTAGAGCGCCTGGACCTCCTCGTCCTCCTCGATCTCGGCGGGTTTGCCCTCCTTGAAGATGCGCCCATTGTGCATCATCGTCACGCTCTCGGCGACGCGCAGTGCCACGTCCATGTCGTGTTCAATAATGATGAAGCCCATGTGATTGGGCAGACCCATTAGGATCTCGATCAGCTCGGAGCGCTCGGTGGGCGAGAGACCCGCCGCCGGTTCGTCGAACAAGATGAAGCGCGGCGCCCCTGCCAGGGCCATCGCGATCTCCAGCTGGCGCTGCTGGCCGTAGGACAGCTCGGCCACCATGGTGTGGGCAACATCCTGCAGGTGGACCACCCGCACCAGGTTCTCGGCAGAGGCCATGAGCGCATCGTTCCGCCGGGGTCTGAAGAACGAGAAGCGCGACCGCGACACCCCGCAGCACGAAAGATACACGTTGTCGAGGACGCTCAGCCCCGTGAAGAGGAGCGAGATCTGGTAGGTCCGTCGCAGGCCCCTGCGAATGCGCTCGTGCGGGGGGAAGGCGGTGATGTCCTCGCCGAAGAACCGGATGCTGCCCGAGGTCGATGGGAAGTCCCCGGTGACGCAGTTGAAGAGCGTGGTCTTGCCAGCGCCGTTCGATCCCAGCACCGCGCGCCGCTCGCCCGGACGAACGGTCAGGTCGATATCCTCCATCGCCGCCAGTGCGCCGAAGAACTTGGAGACGCCGCGCAGCTCCAGTGCATTCGCGGTTCCCGTCGCATGCAACCTGTCGGCAACGGTCTGGGTGATCGGCGCGTTCATGGCGCCTCCCCGTCTCGCCCTGTCAGCGGGTCCTTGGACCGTGCACTTCGCAGCTTCTCCCAAAGGCCGAGCACGCCGTCCGGCGACCAGTAGACGATGGCGAGGAAGCCGAGTCCGATCAGGAGTTGGAAGCGGTCCCGCGCGAGGTCGAGCGCCACGAGTGCGTCGATGGCGTAGGTCTCGAGCACGACGAAGATGAACGCACCGATGAAGGGCCCGATCGGGTGGCGCAAGCCGCCGATGACAGCGATGATCAGGATGTCGATGACGGGCCCGATGCCGGCGGTGCCGGGCGAGATCTGGCTGAGGTTCCAAGTCTGCAGAATGCCGCCGATCCCGGCCAGCAGAGCGGCGAAAGAATAGGCGGCGACCCGGTGCGCCGTGACATTGAAGCCGAGTGCTGCCATGCGGCGAGGATTGTCGCGGATGCCCTGAAGTGTCAGCCCGAACGGCGCGCGCGAGAGGTACAAGACCACCAGAAAGCAGACGACCGCCCAGAAGAGCGTGAGGTAGTAGAACGGTACCGCCTCCTGCCACGCGACACCGAAGAGCGGCGGCGGCAGGACGCCGTTGAACCCCGAGAAGCCGTTGAAGACGACGTAGTTCTGCCGCGTGAAGTAGAAGAACGCCGCCGCGATGGCGAGCGTGATCATGATGGTGTAGATGCCCTCGGTCCGCACCGCGAGCCAACCTGCCAGTGTGCCGAAGAGGACCGCGACGAACAGCGCCAGCGGGATGTTGATGTACCAGGGCCAGCCCATCGAGATCGTCTCGATCGCGGAGGGGCCGAAGATCGCGACCATGTAGCCGCCAACGCCTGCGATGGTCATCTGCACCAGGCTGACCATGCCGCCGTAGCCCGCAAGGAACATCAGGCTGAGCGCGATGATGCCGGTGTAGAACGTCCGCCCGAAGATGTCGTTCAGGACGAAGTTTCCGGCGATTGCCGGCATGATCAGGAGCAGCAGCCCAAGCACGTAATACTGGGCGGGGATACGCTCGACCCAGGTGAGACCGGGATCGCGGGGCTCGACCAGCGCCATGGCCTACGCTCTCCCCATCAGGCCCTGTGGCCGGAAGGCGAGCACGACGACCATGATCAGGAAGGTCAGGACAACCGCGTAGGTCGGCATGTAGACCGAGCCGAACTGATCCGCGAGCCCGATCAGAAGCGCTCCGATGGCGGCCCCGGGGATCGACCCCATGCCGCCGACGATGACCACGATCAGCGAATAGAGCAGGAAGCGGACATCCTCGCCCGGCGCGAGCGCCTGGAAGGTCCCGCCGACCATGCCGGCAAGCCCCGCCAGGCCCGCCCCGAAGGCGAAGACCCCCGCGAAGACCAGCTGGATACGGGCACCCGTGGCGCTAAGCATATCGCGGTCGTCGACCCCTGCGCGGACCAGCATGCCGATCCGGGTGCGGTTCAGCAAAAGCCAGATACCGATCCCGATGGCGACGGCGGCAAAGAAGATCACGATCCGAACCAGCGGGTACTTCAGGAAGATCAGCTCGCCGGTCGATCGCTTGACGCCCGTGACCAGGAACGTCTCGATCGGACCCGAGAGCCAGCTTGGCGTGAGCACCTGGTAGAAGTCACCGCCCCAGATCCAGAGCATGATGTCGGCCATGACGATCGAGATGCCGATGGTGACCAGCGTCTGGCGCAGATCCTCGCCCTCCATCCGCCGGAACACGACCCATTGCAGCAGGACGCCGAAGGCGGCGACAGCGATGAAGGCCACCGGGAAGGCGATCAGCCAGTATCCCGTGAGATCCGCGATCTCGTAGCCGATGTATCCGCCAAGCAGATACAGCGACCCGTGCGCCAGATTCACATTTCGCATGAGCCCAAAGATCAACGTGAAGCCTGAGGCGACGAGGAAATAGAGCCCACCGAGGGTTACCCCGTTGAATAGCGCGTTGAGGAAGATCTTCTTGCGCCCAATCAGATCGACCAGCCACGCCGGCCAGACGGCGAACACCATCCATAGAACGATCACCACGAACGCGACGAACACCGCGGTCCAGACCGGATAGCGCTGGGCAAATGATCTCAAGACCAGATCTCCCCACTGACTGCGACGCCCTCTTGCCCACGCGACAGGTGCATGTGCACCTCACCGAGCCGCATCGCGGTCGAGACGGTACGCCCGGCAGCATCCGTTCTGCATACCGCGCAGTCTGATCGGGTGGCTGCGCATCGGGTAATCTGCTCAGACGAAGTTGGCCACGCGCCGATAGTCGGTGGGTGGGATGCCCACATTGCAGGTGAAGAACCGCGTGAAGCTGGCCTGGCTGGCGAACCCCAGGTCCAGTCCGATGTCCGTCACCGATTTCGACGTCTTCATGAGGTCGTCGATCGCATGCTCGGCTTTCAGCGTGTTCATGTAGAGGTTGGGGGTAATCCCCATCTGCATCTTGAAGAGCTTGAAGAAATGCGGACGAGAGAGGCCCACGCCACGCGCCAGATCCTCCATCGCACCGTCTTCGGCATAGCTCTCCTGCATCAGTCGAAGCGAACGCCGGACCCGGAAGTCGTTGAAGCGACGGCGAAAATCCCGCAGTCGCGCCCGGTCGCGCAGCCCTTGCCAGGAATTGTCGAAGCAAAGCCACGTCGTCTCGAACAGGAATCCGTCGAACCGCTCGGAGGCGCAATCGTCCAACAGCAGCGACGTCAACCGTCCAACCCAGATCTCAACTTCCGGGGTCATATGCACAGCCGGGCTGCCGAAGCTGAGCGCAAACTCGGCTGAACGGCTGTTCTCGAGGAACCACATCGGTTTGATGTAGAGCGTGAGCACGTAGCTGGCGCCCTCATCCGGGAATGGTTCGAAACTGTGTGGCTCCCAGGGGCTGACTGCGATCCCCTGAGTCTGATCCAGGATCAATTCGGTGTCACAGACTTTGAGACGGCCCCGTGCGCCACCCAGATAGAAGATCAGATGCCCTTCGCGGTGCGCGTGCGTTATCAGGGGTTTGTCGAGCTCATAGAGCGTTGCGCGCCCGAACGAGCCATGATGGACGGAAAGCGCCCTGGCCATAGTCATTTCCTCCCAGCGGACCGTCGTTCCGAGCACGGCGCGGTCTCTTGACGAAAAGAGTGCGCCCGATTCGGAGGCGTTGGCAACCAGACGGTGGTCTCAATGAGACTCTGGGTCATTGAATCGCGTTTTGTTCCGGTCTCACTCCGTTGCGGCGTGCATGCTGCAGGTCGCTGCCGTGCACTGTGTTCAGGATGTCGAGGACGGCATCACGGCGCAGCGGGACGGGCGCGTTGCCCAAGGCTCGGTCGCGGGCGGCAAGTTCGGCAGCGGCCGGCAGGTCGTCCGCAGCTATTCCGAACGCATCAAGCGTGCGGACAAGCGGCAGGCGATCCATTAGGCGTTGTAGCCCAAGCCACAGGGGCTGGCCGTCCGGCAAGCCAAGGCTGCGGCTGACGGCTTCGAGGCGCATTTCGGACCGGGCCGCGTAGGTGCGCGCGAGCTCCGGGATCAGGATGCCTCCCAGGGCGCTTGGGTCGATCGGCGCGCGGGAAACCGCCGCCACGGCGTTCGAGATTGCATGAACGGCACACAAGCCCTTCTGCAAGGCAAGCGAGCTGTTGAGCCCCGCCGCCATCATCTCGCGTCGGCAACCGAGGTCGTCGTCCCGCAGCACCCGGTGCACGTTTGCAGCAACCCGACCAAGCGCATCCAGCGCCAGCGCATCGGCCGGAGGATTGTATGCCGGGGCCAGAAATCCATCGATCCCGCGGGCCAGGACACCCGCCGCCGCAATGGCGCTCTCGGCCCGGCTAGAGCCAATCGCAAGCGAGGGATCGCAGATCGTCACGGTCGGGATCAGATGCGGCGAGCTCAGCATGACCTGTCCGCCGGTATCCAGCTTCACCCGGGTGTAGTCGGTGATCGCAGAGGCAAAGCCGAGGATCCCGGGGACCGAGTAGAGATCCGGCAAGACCGGAGTAATCCGCTGCGCGCCGCCTTCCTCTCGCGACAGGGCGGCGATGGGCTCGTCATAGGCGATTGCGACACGGGCAACTTTGGCCAGATCCATTGCACGGTTCGAGCCAAAGGCGATGAGCACGTCGCAATCACTGGTGCGATACCGCTCGGCGATCTCACGGGCTGCGGTCTCGGTCGCCCGCGTCGTGACGGCCGAAAAGGTCTGGGCCCTGGTACGGATCGGAAAGCTGGAGAAGAACCGCTCGGCGATCGGGCCGCGCACATGCGCGTCTTCGGCCACGACGAAGGGGCGGCGCTTCGAGTGTCGCTCCATCTCCGAATGCAGCGCATCTTCCAGCACATTGTCCGCAAAGTGGACCCGGGTCAGGAAGTTGATAAGTGTCATCGTGGCCTACCGATTACGGTGCCCGTTGACCGGATGTTTTGGCTGGGGACCCTTGCCCCCAGCCATCCCTCGTCAGATCAATAGACCTTGCACTCGGGGTTCTCCCGGCTCGGCAGGCCGATCCCGGCGAACTTGTCCTTGTCGATCCCCATTGTCTGATTCACGCCCTCGACAACACGGACGAGCTTGTTGGACAGGGTTCCGTCGTCCAGCTCCACCACCTCGGTCACGAAGTTCGTACCGATGGCCTGGCGGTTCTCGTCAAGCGCGATCTTGCCATTCGGCGCGTCGAGTTCGAGCCCGGCGAGACACTGCCGGAAGCCAGCGTGACCATCGGAGAGGTCGCCCCCGACTTCTTCCATGCAGGTCGCCATCGCCATTGTGGCGTTGTAGTAGCCGGTGGCCATCAACGCTGGGCTGGGGAAGCGATCTTCAGGCGCAAAGAGGTCCTGGTACGCCTTGACGAATTCCAGCCACTTCGGGTTGTCCCAGTCATCCGCCTGAGGACCCGAGGATGGCACCCCTATCAGGGCATCCTTGGCCGATCCCTTCGAGTTCAGAACCGTGCCATCCACCATGATCGTGCCGCCAATCAGGTTAGCGTCACCACCTGCCTGCTGGTACTGGTTCAGGAAGTTGACGGCGTCACCCCCGCCAAGCCCCAGATAGATCGCATCCACATCGTCCGGCAGTGCCGCGATGATCGAAGCGAAGTCCTTGGTGCCGAGCGGGACCCAGAAGCGATCCGTGATCTCGCCACCTGCCTGGCAGAACTCCAGCGCAAAGCCGAAAACCTGCGTGTAGATGAACGAGTAGTCCTCACCAATGGTCGCAACGGTGCGGTAGCCCTTTTCGTCGTAGACATACTGGCCCAAACCAGCGGACCATTGGGCGCCGTCCATGTTGAACCGGAAGAAGTTCTCTGACGGGGTGACGTAAGTCGTCTCCTGCGCACCGGAGATCCCGTTGATGAAGGTCACCTGCGGCTGCGTCTTCGAATAGTCGCGGAGCGCGATCCCCTCGGACCCCGAAAGCGGGCCGATCAGGATGTCGACCTTGTCCTGCTCGACGACCTTGCGCGCTGCGCGCACCGCGCTGTCGGGGCTTGCATCGGTCGCGGCGATGATCACTTCGATCGGGCGCCCGCCCGCTTCGTTCTGCAACTCCTCGAGTGCCACCTTGAACCCGCGCAGGCCATCTTCGCCCAGCACCGTATATGTGCCTTCAAGCGTCGCCAGAAAACCGATCTTCAGTGGCTCCGCTGCCATCGCGGTTGTACCCGCGGACATGAAGGCCAGGACCGACGCTGCGGCAAGAAGTTTCTTGCTCATTGTTTCCTCCCAGATCTTTCGCGTATCCAAGCGCTCGCCAGGCGGCGACGCCGACAGGAAAAGACCGTACGGCACACCAGTGCCTGCAGCGATTTCGGTTGGTGTAGCCGCTATACCGCGAAGTCTGCATTTTTGCGCGTAGGGCCGGACCGCCGCCAAGCCACTACTTCCCCATGCGCGCCGTGAGCGCCAGAGCCAGCTGCTGCGCGAACTTTGCCGATGCCACCGGGAGCGTCCGTCCCTTCATCTGCCCGAGCAAGAGCTGTCCGCTGGCAACGTCCCGCGATGATAGCGGCAGGTCGGTGATGGTGTCGTCCTGGTCCAGCTTCAGACCGATGGGGATCTGAAACCCGACCGAGTCCTCGTGGACGACGTAGTGACGGATCATCTCGAAGGATTCTGACTCGACCGCCGCGCTCAGCGTGCGTCCCCGCCGTGTTGCTGCAAGCTCCAGCAGGTGGCGCACGCCGTACGCCTGGGCGGGCAGGATCAGGTTGTGGTCAAGGCAATCGCGCAGGCGCAGCTCGGATCTCCCCGCCAGCGGCCCGTCGCGCCGGAAGACCGCGTGGACCGGTTGAGCCAACGCGTAGAGAACCTCGAACTCGACCAGATGCACCGGTTCGAACACCAACGCCAGATCACTGCTGAACGACGCGAGGTCCCGTTCAGCCTGCGAGCGGTCACGAACATTGACCGAAAACGTCACCCCCGGGTGGGCGGACCGGTAGAGGGCAATCTGCTCGGGCAGGAAGTACGGGAGCAGGGCCTGAGAGCAGGCAATCGAGACATGCCCGCGGCGCTCTCCCGTCAGATCCGCCACGTGTGATTGAATACGTGACAGATCGGTCCGCTGCGACTGGATGTGCTGCATCAACAGCTCACCCGCCGGGTTCAGCCGCATTCCCCTGGGCAGCCGCTCGAAGATGGGCCATCCAAACTCTTGCTCGAAGCTCTGGATTCTGCGGTTGAGAGCCGAAGCGGTGAGATTCGTGTCCTCTGCCGCCTTTCTGATCGAGCCTGCACGGACAACAGCCTCGATCAGCTGGAATGTCTTTAAGTGTTTCATATCGCGGAGACTTCACCAGAGCGCTGCGAAAAACGCAACGGACTTATGATTTTATAGCATTAGTTGTGTGCGCACTTCTGACGCACCCTCTTCCACGTATCGGACAATGAGACCGAGACCGCCAGAGAGAGGGCCTGCAATGACGGACACATCATCGCGACGCGACTTCCTGAAGATGGGTATGGCCGGGGCATCGGTTCTACCATTTCTCAAGGCCATCCCGGCCAGTGCTGCGGGGTCCGACACGATCGTCGTGGTGACAGGCCAGACCATCAACTCGCTCGACCTTCACCGCTCGGGCACCAGCAGGGCGTCGTATCAGGTGGGTGTGAATGCCTACGACCGCCTGTTGTCGTTCGGCACAAAGGAGGCGATCGGCGGGGGCTTCTCCTACGACTACACCGTGATCGAGCCGGAGCTGGCCGAGAGCTGGGAAGAATCCGAAGACGGCATGACGCTGACTTTCAAGCTGAAGCCGAACGCCACGTTCTGGGATGGCCGCAAGGTGACCGCCGAGGACGTGAAGTGGTCGTTCGACCGCGCGGTCTCGGTCGGTGGTTTCCCGTCCGTTCAGATGAAGGCGGGTGGCTTGGTCCGCCCCGAGCAGTTCGTTGCGGTCGATGAAGAGACCTTCGTGATCAATCTGGATCGCCCGTCCAAACTGACGATCCCGGACCTGGCGGTCCCGGTCCCGTACATCATGAACTCGGTCGAGGCGAAGGCCAATGCCACCGCCGATGACCCCTGGGCGCTGGAGTATCTGCACCAGAACCCGGCCGGATCAGGCGCCTACAAAGTGGCGCGCTGGCAACCGGGCGAACAGCTTGTCTATGAGCGCAACGAGGATTGGGTCGGTGGTCCGCTGCCCGAGATCAAGCGGGTGATCATCCGCGAGGTCCCGAGTCCTGCCACCCGGCGTGCGCTGATCGAACGCGGCGATGTGCAGATGGCATTCGGCATTCCCGATAAGGACGCCGCCGAGCTCGCCGACACGATCGATGTCTTCTCGACACCCGTCGAGAACTGCATCCATTGCCTCTGCCCGAACTTCGCGTTCGAACCCTTCCAGGACCCGGACGTCCGCAAGGCCATCGCCTATGCCGTGCCCTACGAGGACATCTTCCAGGCCGCTGCCTTCGGCCGGGGCCTGCCACTCTACGGCGGTGAGGAGGAGATCAACGACATCGCGTGGCCGCGCAAGACCCAGTACTACACGGACCTCGACAAGGCCAAGGAGCACATGGCGAAATCCGGCCACGCCGGCGGGTTCGATGTGACCATGTCGATCAGCACGGACTTGGCTTCGTGGATGGAGCCGACGGCGCTTCTGGTGCAGGAAGCGCTGGGCAAGATCGGGATCATGGTCACCATCGACAAGATCCCCGGTGCAAACTGGCGCACGGCGGTGCTGGTCGAGAAGCGTCTCGACCTGCACCTCGAAAACTTCGGCGGCTGGCTGAACACGCCAGACTACTATTTTTTCTGGGCCTACAAGGACGGCCACCTCTTCAACTCGTCGAACTACCGCAACGAGGAGATCGAGGAACTGGTCGACAGCGCGCTGCACATGCAGATGGATGACCCCGAGTATGCGCCCAAGATCAAGCGCATGTTCGAGATAGCGCTGGAAGAACTGCCGCGCATTCCGCTCTACCAGCCGGCGTTGAACGTCGCGACAAATGGTGTCGAGGGGTACGAGTTCTGGTTCCACCGCCAACTGGATGTGCGCCCGCTGAAGACGGTCTGAGCCATGCTGGCCGACCGCCCCCGCCTGCGTGCAACGGTTTTGCGTGTACTGCAGGCAGTACCGGTGGTCGTCGGGGTCGTGGTAATCAGCTTCGTGTTGACCCGCGCGCTCCCCGGTGACCCGGCGGTCTATTTTGCGGGGGCGGCAGCGGATGCAGAGTCGATCGAAGAGGTCCGGGTCGCCATGGGCCTCGACAAGCCGCTCTTGCAGCAGTTCGTCACCTATGTCGGCGATCTTGCACGGGGCGATCTGGGGCAGTCACTGTCCACGGGTCGGCCCGTTACCGTTGATCTGGCCAACCGGCTGCCGGCCTCGCTGGAGCTGACGCTGACGGCTTTGCTGCTGGCGATTGCGATTGCGGTGCCGCTTGGCGTGCTGGCCGCGACCAGGCCCGGATCGTGGGTCGATCACCTCTGCCGCGTGGTGGTCACCGCCGGGGTGTCGCTGCCCACGTTCTTCACCGGGATCCTGCTGATCTACATTCTCTACTACCTGCTGGGCATCGCGCCGTCGCCCTTGGGCCGGCTGGATTTCATCTACCTCTCGCCCGAGCACATCACCGGATCCTACCTGATCGACGCCGCGCTGGTCGGAGATTGGGAGACCTGGTGGGGGGCCGCCAAGCAGCTCATGCTACCCGCGACGACCATGGCACTGTTCACGCTGGCGCCGATTGCGCGCATGACCAGGGCGGCAATGCTGAGCGCGCTGTCCGCCGATTTCATCCGGACGGCCCGTGCGGCGGGGCTGTCGAACCGCAAGGTGCTCTACGCCTACGCCTTCCGCAACGCGCTCCTGCCGGTCGTGACCACACTGGGGATGGTCTTCTCGTTCGCGCTCGGCGCCAACGTGTTGGTCGAGAAGGTCTTTGCCTGGCCCGGTCTAGGATCCTATGCAGTCGAGGCCCTTGTCGTATCCGACTACGCAGCCGTGCAGGGATTTGTGTTGACCATGGCGCTTCTGTTCGTGGCACTGAACCTGTTCATCGATCTGCTCTACACCGCGATCGACCCCCGGATCGGGTTCCAGTCGCAATGACCGACACGCCAATCACACCGACGGCCCAGCAGGGGCGGTTCGACCACATCTTCTACGTGCTTAAGTCGAACCCGGTGACGCTGATCGCTTTCGCGATGCTTGGTTTCATCCTGCTCTGCGCCGTCATCGGGCCCTCGGTGGTGCCATATGACCCACTGCTGACCAATGCGCAGAACGCCTTGCAGCCGCCATCGTCGGAGCATTGGTTCGGCACGGACCAGGTGGGCCGCGACGTCTTCAGTCGAGTAATCGTGGCGACCCGGCTGGATCTGACAATCTCGGTCGCTGCGGTGACGATCTCGTTCGTCGCAGGCTCGGTCCTGGGTGCTGCTGCAGGCTACTGGGGCGGTTGGCTGGATATCATTCTCAACCGCATCCTCGACACGATCATGGCCTTCCCGCTGTTCGTGCTGGCCATGGGCATCGTGGCGGCGCTGGGTAACACGGTCGAGAACATCATCTACGCGACCGCCATCATCAACATGCCCTTCTATGCCCGGCTGGTTCGCGCCGAGGTCAACATCCGCCGGGATGCGGGTTTCGCAAGGGCGGCCAAGCTGTCCGGCAACTCGGACCTACGGGTGCTGGCCGTGCACATCTTCCCAAACGCGCTGCCGCCCATGATGGTGCAGGTCTCGCTGAACCTGGGCTGGGCCATTCTAAACGCGGCCGGTCTGTCCTTCATCGGGCTCGGCGTGCGCCCGCCCACGCCGGAATGGGGGATCATGGTGGCCGAGGGTGCCAACTTCATCGTGTCGGGTGAGTGGTGGCTGGCGGTTTTCCCGGGCCTCTGGCTGATGATGGCAGTCTTTACCTTCAACCTGCTGGGCGATGGCTTGCGTGACATCGTCGACCCCAGAAAGCGGACGTGATGCTGAGCGTCCGGGACCTTGCCGTATCTTTTCGAACCCGACGGGGCGAGGTCGAT
Source organism: Pseudomonadota bacterium (assembly GCA_039033215.1). Lineage (GTDB taxonomy): Bacteria > Pseudomonadota > Alphaproteobacteria > Rhodobacterales > Rhodobacteraceae > Thermohalobaculum. The sequence continues at coordinate 19,310 of JBCCDA010000008.1, forward strand.
GCCGTGCGCGGCATCAGCTTCGAGCTTTCGAAGGGCGAGATCCTCGGCATCGTGGGCGAGAGCGGCTCGGGCAAATCCGTCACCTCCTACGCGCTGATGCGCATTCTGGATGCAGGCGGTACGATCAAGAGCGGGGACGCCATCTACTCCGGAATCGATCTGCGCCGGGCGTCCGAGCGCGATATGCGAGATATCCGGGGCCGCGAGATCTCGATGATCTTCCAGAATCCCCGCGCCGCGCTTAACCCGATCCGCAAGGTGGGTCATCAGATCGAGGATGTGCTCCGCCAGCACGCCAGCGCCACCCGGTCGGATGCACGCGACCGTGCTATCGAAGCGCTGGAGGCGGTTCGGATCAAGGACGCCGTAGCGCGCTACGAAGCCTACCCATTCGAGCTGTCGGGTGGCATGTGCCAGCGGATCGTCTGTGCCATCGCGCTCGCCTGCAACCCCCGCGTCCTCATCGCCGACGAGCCGACGACGGGGTTGGACATCACTACCCAGAAAGCCGTCATGGACCTTGTGCGGGACCTCATCCGCGCCCGGGACATGAGCAGTATCCTGATCACCCATGACCTTGGCCTTGCGGCCCAGTACTGCGACCGGATCGTCGTCATGAAGGACGGTGAGATCGTGGAACAGGGCGATCCGGTGATGCTTTTCAGCGCACCGCAGCACCCCTACAGCCGCAAGCTGGTGGATGCGACCCCCCGCGCGGGCGAGAGCATGCGCAGTCTGCTGCCGCCCGAGGATCGCCAGCCATTGCTGCCGCATTCGATCGGCGACCGGCCGCTGGTCGAGGTTCGAAACCTCACCAAGACCTATCGGGGGAAGTCTGGCCCCGTGCACGCGGTCAAAGGCATCTCTTTCGACATCAAGCAGGGCCAGAGCGTCGGGCTGGTGGGGGAGAGCGGTTGTGGCAAGTCGACAACCTCCGAGATCCTCGTCCGCCTGCTGGATCTCACCGGCGGGCAAGTGATCTTCGACGGCGAAGATATCGGCGCGATAGCTGCCAAGGACTTCGCTCGGAATACGCGCCGGGCCGATATCCAGATGGTGTTTCAGGATGCTACCGACAGTCTGAACCCGCGGTATAGCTCTCGCCAGACAATTGCAGAGCCGCTGAAACGTTTGACCCAACTGCGCGGTGCCAAGCTGACGGCGCGCATCGAGGAACTGGCGTCCCTTGTGGGTTTGCCTCTGCCACTGCTTGAACGGTTTCCGCATCAGCTCTCTGGTGGTCAGAAGGCACGCGTGGGAATCGCCCGGGCGATTGCGCTGGAGCCGAAGTTCCTGATCCTGGACGAACCCACTGCCGCGCTGGACGTCTCGATCCAGGCCGTCGTGCTAAACCTGCTGGTGGACCTGAGGGCCAAGCTGGGCATGACGTACCTCTTCGTCAGCCACGACCTCCACGTGGTCCGCCTGTTATGTGACCATGTGATCGTCATGAAGGACGGCGAGGTTGTGGAACAGGGGCCCGCTGCCCGTGTGATGACGGCGCCGCAGGACACCTACACCAAAGAGCTGCTGGACGCGGCCCCGACGCCGCCCGAGCGGCGCCAAGAACTGCTGATGACCGGAGTTTCGTGATGCTGAGTAAACTGCCGTTTACCCTGGACGCGCTGCGGGGCGCCTATTCCCAAGGCATCCGACCCGAGGCTGTAATCGACGAGATCTTCACGCGGCTGGAGGCGGTGAACGATCCCGGTATCTTTGTTCACTTGTGCGACCGGGCCGAGTTGACGGCGCGGGCCACGGCTCTGGGTACCTTCGATCCCGACCTCCCGCTTTGGGGCATCCCATACGCGGTGAAGGACAACATTGATGTCGGGGGGATTCAGACGACGGCTGGATGCCCGGCCTATGCCTACCTGCCAGAAGAAGACGCCTTCGTCGTGGCGAACCTGCGGGCCGCGGGCGCCCTGATGGTTGGCAAGACCAATCTCGACCAGTTCGCGACCGGTCTGGTCGGGGTCCGCACCCCTTACGGCGCACCGCTGAATGCCGTGGATCCCGAGATCGTACCCGGCGGGTCCTCCGGCGGCTCAGGCGTCATCGTCGGGCATGGTATCGTGACGTTCTCGTTGGGGACCGATACCGCGGGCTCGGGCCGCGTCCCTGCCGCCCTGAACAATGTTGTTGGCCTCAAGCCGACGCTAGGCGCGCTGTCGGCCACGGGCGTGGTGCCCGCATGCCGGACGCTTGACACGATTTCGATCTTCGCCCTTACAGTCGACGACGCCTACGCGGCATTCGCCGTCGCGCGGGGCTATGATGCCCGGGATTCCTATTCCAGGCCGCTGGTTCATCAACCCCTTTCCGCTCCCGCCCCTGCCCTGCGGATCGGCATCCCTGATTCGGCGTCGGTCGAGTTCTTTGGTGACTCCGTTCAGGAAGCCGCCTTCGCCCGCGACGTGTCCCGGTTGGCTGCGAGTGGGGCGGAGATTGTCCCGATCGATTTCGAGCCTCTCTACGCGGTTGCCCGTATGCTTTACCAGGGCGCATGGGTAGCCGAACGTTACACGGTGATCGAGCAGCTTCTGGCCGCGCATCCTGAGGCCGTGCATCCGGTGACACGCCAGATCATCTCGGCTGCACAGGAGATGTCGGCGGCGGACACATTCCGGGGTATTTATCGTCTGGCTGACCTCAAGCGGGCTGCGGAACCGATGCTGGGCGCGGTCGATATGCTCTGCGTGCCGACAGTTCCCACCTTCTATAGCGTCAGTGCGCTAGAGGCCGATCCCATCACCCCGAACTCGAACCTAGGGACCTACACGAACTTCGTGAACCTGCTGGACATGTGTGGGATCGCGGTCCCGACGGCGCCGCGGAACGACGGCCGACCAGGCAGCGTCACATTGTTGGCAGAGGCTGGAAAAGATTCCGCAGTCGCATCGCTTGCGCGAACGTTCGAGAGCGATTGCCCTCGCACGCTGGGCGCCACCGGCCATCCTGTACTAACACCCAAACCGCTTGCGCCCGCGCCCTCGGATCAGATCGAGTTGGCTGTCTGCGGGGCGCACATGGCCGGTCTGCCTCTGAACTGGCAGCTGACCGACTTGGGAGGACGGTTTGTGCGCAAGGCCCAGACGGCAGGCGCCTACCGCTTTTTTGCACTGGAAGGAGGCCCCCCGGCACGGCCCGGGTTGGTGCGCAGCGATGGCACAGGCAGCCCGATTGCGCTGGAGATATGGTCGCTTCCCAAGGCGTGCTTGGGCGCGTTCGTCGAGGGCATCCCCGCACCTCTTGGCATAGGTTCCATCGAGCTATCGGACGGATCCTGGGTGAAGGGTTTCCTGTGCGAAATCACGGGTACCAAGGGCGGCACCGACATCTCGAGCTTGGGCGACTGGCGCACGTTCCTGGCATCAGAGCCAGCCCTGGTGCGGTGAAGGAGGACCATGATGTCACGAGCTGAAAAACGCCTGACGGAGCTTGGACTCAAGCTACCGCCGGACTGGACCCCGATGGGGCAGTTCCTGCCGTTCCGGCGTGATGGCACCACGGTCTATCTTTCGGGCCAGGTTTGCGAATGGGACGGTGCCGTGACGCACACTGGACCTGTGCCAAACACTCCGGAGGGTATCGCAGTCGCAAAGGAGGCCGCGAAGATCTGCGCCCTCAACCTGATCTACCGGCTGCGGGAGGCGTGCGACGGCGACCTGGACCGGGTGCAGTGCGTCCTGAGGCTGGGTGGATTCGTGAACTGCCAATCGGGCTTCCCCGCCAGCCCGCTAGTGATAAACGGCGCGACCGAGATCTTCATTGCACTCTTCGGGGAAGAGGGCTGGCATGCGCGCACGGCTGTCGGTGTCTCCGGACTGCCAGGCAATGCCTCGGTGGAGGTTGACGCGATCGTCCGGCTGCACCCCTGATCAATCGGATGGCAGCACGGGCCTCGGCAGGTCTGGCGCCTGTTTGGCCAACGCCCGGGCCACACCCAGTACTGTTGCCTCTTCACCAGGATGCCCTGCCAGCATGATCGCCCGTGGCCGCCCCAGCGTGTCCAGTCCCCAGGGGATGGAAACCAGCGGTCCGCCGAACACCGTCCACGGGGTGAGCCAGTCCTGAAATCCGGTGGTATCCCCCATCATGGGAGCGCCCTCCGGCACAGGTAGCGTAAGGATCGCATCAATGCCGGCCATGCTGTTCCAGAATTTGTCCCTCACCTGCGCCAGGTCCCCGGCTGCTTTCTTTGCGTCCCACTCCGAAATCTTGGCGCCTGCCGTCAACCCCGCCCGGAACTTGGGCGCCAAGAGGTGCACAACGTTGTCGGCCAACAGACGCCCATGGGCCGCCGCAGCCTCATGATTCATGACCACACGGTGGTTCGCGACGACGCGGGCCACGTCGACATCGACCCCGGGGTCAATCGCCCTCGCACAGATCTCCGCGAGTGCGGTCAGCCCTTGGTTGAATGCGTCAATCGTCTCGGAAGTGGCCGTTGTCGTCGCATCCAGAAGAACGGTCGCGGCTGCACAGTGGTCCGGGTCTTTGGCTGCAGCCGGGTCATACCCAGGATGCATTGCGGTGAACGCCGCATCCACCCCGTCGATTGACCGGGCGATGATCCCGACAGTGTCAAAACTGGGCGCCAGCGGTGTCACGCCCTCGGTCGAGAGCAGCCCATAGGAGGGCTTGAACCCAACCACGCCGCAATAGGCCGCGGGACGGCACAGCGACCCGGCTGTCTGCGTTCCCAGCGCCAAGTCGACCATGCCAGCTGCCACCGCCGCACCGGACCCGCTGCTGGATCCGCCGGGACTGCGCGCAAGGTCATATGGATTACGACAATCGGTAGGGTCCGTGAACGCGAATTCGGTGGTCGTGGTCTTTCCGAGTATGACCGCGCCCGCTGCGCGCAGGGATGCTACAACAGGCGCGTCTCGGTCCGCTGGCGCGGCCTCCCTGCAGGTATCGCTGCCATTGCGTGTCGGCAAACCGGCGACATCGATGATGTCCTTCACACCGACGGTCAGCCCTGACAAAGCCACGGATGCCCCGGGTTGCAAACGAGGGTCCCGATCGCGCCCGTCGTCGCTAAACGCTACGAAAGCATGCAGTTTGGCGTCGCAAAGCAGTTTGCTGGAAACTTCACCCATCTGGCACTGCCTTGTTTTTCTGTTTGGATGTTCGGGCGTGGCATAACACGCCGATCGGCGCAGCTCGGCCGATTTCCAAGTTCCTCAAGATATGCGAGGTCTGACACCAATGGACCGAGAGTGCACGTCTTTCCAAGGGATCGTTGTGCTCATTTGAAGAACTACCAACTCCTAGGGAAGATCGAACGCGCGCCAGAGGTAGCGCCAAAGACCGCCGACACGAAAGCGGGTTTCATCGACCTGCCGAGGCAGTCCTTGCCATAGGCGATGCACGAGTGACCGCCTCGCAATCTCTGGTCCAGCTTTCACCAGTTATCTTCTAGGTCGCAACGAGACCGACATGGATGCCGCGCTTTGCTAGCTGGTCCAGGACCTCAATATCCGATCGCATGAAGTGGCCAGCAATGGCGCACGGCGAGCAAGATGTACTTCTGCGGACCCCGAGGACGCATGAATGGGTTCGACTTTGGCATCAAGCCATCCCGAGCGGGCTGCACACAGCATCAAAATAGGCAACACGTGGGTCGCGCAACGTTACGACTCGGCCACCTGGCAAACACCGGTTACAACTTGGCCGTCCTCGACGCCCTGAGCCACCTGCACACGGCGGGGATGTCGGCGGCCGACCCGGAGTTAGACCCCAGCACCCTCCCCCCGTGCACGAGGCAAGCCCATGAACTCCCCGAACGAGATCGACGTGATCGAAACTGCATGGATCACTATGCCCGACGGTACCCGTCTGGCCGCGCGCCTCTGGCTGCCGCCGAACGCCCGGACATCGCCGGTACCCGCGATCCTGGAGTACATCCCCTACCGTCGCCGCGACCACACCCGGATCAGGGACGAGGACGCACATCCGCATCTCGCCAAGGCCGGTTATGCCTGTCTCCGGGTTGATATGCGCGGCTCGGGCGACAGTGACGGTCTGATGGAAGATGAGTATACTCAACAGGAGATCCAGGATGGTGCGGACGTCGTTGCCTGGATTGCGGACCAGCCATGGTGCGACGGCAATGTCGGCATGTTCGGCAAGTCCTGGGGCGCGTTCACCTGCTTCCAAGTCGCTGCCCTAAGGCCCCCTGCCCTGAAAGCCATCGCCCCCGTCATGGGCACCGATGATCGCTACCGCGAGGACATCCACTTCTATGGCGGCGTGCTCGGGAACGACAATTTCTGGTGGGGCTCGATCATGCAACTCTACAACTCGTTCCCCCCGGACCCCGAGATCGTCGGCGAAGATCGCTGGCGCGAGATGTGGAAGCACCGCCTCGACAACATGGTCTTCTGGCCCGCACAGTGGCTGGAGCATCAGACCAAGGACGAGACGTGGCGCCGCGGTTCGATCTCAGAGAACTACTCGGACGTTCAGATTCCGGTTTTCTATTTTGGTGGCTGGGCCGATGCGTACCGCGATACACCCTTCCGCATCGTCGAGCATCTGGACGGGCCAGTGCACGTGTTGATGGGCCCGTGGGCGCATCTCTACCCCCAAGACGCCTCCCCGGGGCCGAAGGCTGATTTTCTAGGGGAGACAATCCGATTTTGGGACCAATGGCTGAAAGGACGCAGCACTAGTCTGATTGCAGAAGCGCCGCTGCGCTTCTGGATGCAGGAGAGCATCCGCCCTGCTGGCACACACGACTACCGCCCCGGCAGATGGGTTGAGGAACCCTCTTGGCCCTCCCCCAACATCACCATTCAGGAGGTGTGGCTGAACCGCGAGGGATTGTGCGCGAGCCCGAAGCCAGGTCGCACCATGACAGTCTGCTCGCCGCAGAACTTTGGGTCAGCTGGTGGCGACATGTGCTCGTTTGCCATCCCCGGTGACAGCCCGACAGATTGTCGTGCAGATGCGGGTGGCGCGCTCTGCCTGCGCGGGCCGGTGCTGGAGACACCGCTGGACATCCTCGGCCAGCCCACGTTGTCGCTAAGAGTGGCCGCGGACCGGTCGCAGGCGTTTGTTGCGGCGTTGCTGATCGACGAGGCTCCGGACGGCACACAGACGCTCATCAGTCGCGGGTTCTGCAACCTGATGCATCGGATCTCGGACACCGATCCCCGACCCATCGTACCGGGTGAGGTGATTGCGATGGACGCGCACCTTCACGGCATTGGTTACCGCGTGGCAGCAGGGCATAGACTAATGGTGCAGATCGCTTCCACCTACTGGCCGAACCTCTGGCCCGCACCAGAACCGGTGACCCTGACGCTGGCCCCAGGCGAGAGCCTGCTGAACTTACCCGTTCGCGCTCTGGATGCGCCGGACGCAGCCAACCCGCCGGCCCCCCCACCCAATCGGACCGCCCCACGGCCTGTCACCGCACTGACCGAAGGCTCAATGTCCCGCACCATCGAGACGGATCTCACCACCGGCGTCCAGATTGCGCGGACGTTCATCGACGGCGGGGTCTTCGGGCCCTCTGGTCGGATACGTCTGGACGATACGGGCGCGGAACTGCACGATATCTCGGATCGTATTTATTCCATCCACCCGGACGATCCGCTGTCAGCCAGGGGCACCATGGAGCAGGAGAGCATCTTCGCCCGCGGCGATTGGCAAGCCAGGATCAAGACCCGCTCCGAGATGACGGCGACCAAGACGGACTTTGTCCTGACTGCAAGGGTCGAGTGCTATGACGGCGACAAGCTGTTCCACGAGGTCGATTGGCACCACACCATTCCCCGCAACGGGATGTGAGCATGTCGGCCTTCGCTGCCTTTCGATGCGCCGCCGAGACTTAGGAACTGACGGCCAACGGTGTATCCGTGCGTATGTTCGACAATGGCCCGGGTACGAGTGTGGCTGTTCTGGGGGGTGACGAGACGGCGGATGCCTATCCTCAACAGTTCGCCAGCCTGGTCCGCAATGCACTCTGTAAGTTGCAAGCCCTCCAATGCCAGGGATAAGTTGTCGCCGACCTCGAGCACGTGACGGTGAAAGCCTCTGTCAGGTAGAGTGCGGCATCTGCAGCTAGCGAAGACAGCCGTTCGTGCCGCGCGCTGCGAATGGGATGGAATAATCCAATCTGCTCATGATTCAGGGTGCGGCAAACGTCCGATTCCATTCCTTGTCATTGATCGCAATCTATGGATTGCTCTGGCTCAAGTGCTCTTGGAGATAACGGATGATCGACCCCGCCGTATTGTTAACTTACTCGCTGATCGTTCTTGGCTTTGTGTTCATACCCGGGCCTGCAACGCTGTTGACGGTCGCTCGGGCCACTACTTCTGGAACGAAGGTGGGCATCGCAACCGGTGCAGGTATCACTGCCGGCGATTTCATCCACACGATCATGGCCGTCGTCGGCATCTCGGCAATTGTCGCTGCGTCAGCCACGCTTTTCACCATCGTGAAGTATCTAGGCGCTGCCTATCTGATCTATCTTGGTGTGAAGGCGTTGTTAGAGAAAACGTCATTCGATCTCGGCCAAGGGCGCGTTGCTATCACCGCACCTCGAGCATTTCGGCAGGCGATCCTGGCTGAAGTCCTAAACCCGAAGACAGCGCTGTTCTTCCTCGCCTTCCTGCCGCAGTTTGTATCCCCGGAAAAAGGTTTCGTGGTGATGCAGCTCTCGATTTTAGGGCTCGTCTTCGCTCTCATCGGGTTTTTCAGCACAATCGTTTATTCGGTTGCCGCTGGCGGTCTCGGAAACTTCCTCCGTCGCCACCCGACCGTTCTCAAGTGGCAGGGCAAAGTGGTCGGGAGCATCTACTGCGGGTTGGGCGTTCGCTTGGCTTTGCAGGAGCGGTAGGCAGACCTTCCGGCAACCGCGATCAGTTTGCTTCCCCGCGCCCGATCCGATCGCGCAGCGCATCTCCAGCCAGGTTGAAGGCAAGCGCCGAAAGGATGATGGGCAATCCAGGCAATAGCGCAAAGGCTGGCGCTGAGAGGATGTAGACGCGTGCCTCCAACAAGATCACGCCCCACTCGGGCGTCGGGGGAGAGACACCGAAACCGAGGAACCCCAACCCTGAAATCGCCAAGATTGCGCGCGACAGATGCGCCGTCATCATGACTGTCATCGCAGGCAGTACGGGCGGCGTCAGATGATCCCGCGCAATGCGCAACGGCGATACTCCGCTCAGCCGTGCCAGTGCGACATGGTCGCTCGCGACCGTCGTCAAAGTCATCCCACGCACCAGACGCGCATATCTCATCCATCCAACGACCGCGAGCGCGAACAAGACTTCGACGCCACCACCGCCGAGGATCCCTGCAACGGCAAGTGCGGCGATCAATTCTGGAAAGGCAAAGAAGGCATCCGTCAGCCTCATCAGCGCCGCGTCCGCCAGTCGACCCCCAGCGCCCGCTGCCAAGCCTATCACCAGCCCGACCAGAGCAGAGCTCAGGACCACAAGCACGGCAAGGCCGACAGAGAGCCGCGCGCCCGTCAGCACGCGACTGAACACGTCGCGGCCCAGATGATCGGTTCCGAACCAATTCGAAGCACTGGGAGGCTGCAGTCTGGCCATGGGATCGGGAACAAGCGGGTTGTAGGGTGCGAGCGCTGGTCCGATCGCAGCGAGCACGAGGACAAGCGCGGCGACAACAATGGCAACGCGTTGCAGCGGGTTCAGCGCCTTCATGCGATTCCTGCTACGGTGCGCGGATCCAGCCATGCTGTAAGCAGATCGACGACGAGATTGATGACGACGAAGAGGATCGCGCTGAAGAGAACAATCGCCTGGATCACAGGGTAGTCGCGTGCATCCGCCGCTTCGATGAAAATCAGCCCGAGACCGCGCCAGCCAAAGACATACTCGACGGCCACAGCGCCCTCCAGAACGAACGCTATCTCGAGAGCGAAAATCGTAATCACCGGTACCAATGCGTTGCGTAGCGCATGACGCCCGATGATCCGGGACTCTCTGATGCCGCGGCCGCGTGCAGCGGCGATATGACGGGCCGACATCGCCTCGATGGTTGCCGAGCGCAAGAGCCGCGCCGTCGTGACGGTGATGCCGGTGCCAAGCGTCAGAGCCGGCAGCACGAGGTGTGCCGCGTCACCACGGCCAAAGGCCGGAAACCAACCAAGGTTCACCGAAAATACAACAATCAAAAGCACACCCAGCCACCAATTCGGCATCGCCGATCCCAAGGACGCGAGGCCGACGCACAGGCTGTCAAACCAGGTTCCGCGCCAGACGCCTGCGAACAGGCCGAGCGGGATCGACAAGACCGCCGCGATCAGGACAGCGGCCAGCGCGAGCTGTAGCGTTCGACCAATCCCTTCGGCCAGGATGTCTGCAACGGGCCGCCGGTCAATGAGCGAGACGCCCAGATCGAAACGGGCAAGGTGACTGACCCAGCGGCCCCATTGCATAATGACTGGCTCATCTGCACCGATCTCGCCCATGATCCTCTCGAGGCTCTCGGGCGTGAGCGCAACGCCATCGCCATAACGGGCACGCGCGATTGCAAGGACGGCGTCTCCCGGCGCCATTTGCAGCAGCAAGAAGGTCAAGAAGCTGACAATGATGATGACAACGAGGGCGCCAATGATGCGGCGTACAGCGTAGGAGATCACGCAACCGCCTCCGCTGTCCCCTGCGCTCTGGCTGGTCGCCGCGCTGCCGCGAAGGCATTCTGGCGGCGGCGATCGCTATCGACGATCGCTCGCGCAGCGGTGCTTTGTGGTGCTTCGAGCAGGCGCCTCACCGGAGCGTCTTCGACGACGACACCCGCCTCGACCACGATGACGCGGGAAGCGAGACGGCGCACCAAGCGCATATCGTGGCTGACGAAGAGAACCGTTGGTCCGCTCTCGGTTATCACCTCGACAAGCAGTTCAGCGACCTCGGCGGCAATGAGCGCATCTAGCGCGCTGAGCGGCTCGTCGAGCACGAGAAGCGTTGGCTTGGGTGCCAAGGCACGGGCGATACAGGCCCGTTGTGCCTGACCAATCGAGACGGCCTCGGGCCGCCGATCTAACAGTTCCGGCGTCAATCCCATCCGCTTCGCCATCTTCTCGACCAATGCCTCGCAGTCCAACGAGGCAACGCCTTGAGCCTTCAATGGCTCGGCGATGGTCGCGCGCAGCTTGGCGTGGGGATTGAGGGCGGCGACAGGGTCTTGGAACACCGCCTCAGTCACCGCGCGCAAGCGGCGATGCGTAAGATCGAGAGGCCGCCTGATGGCGTCACCCCTGAACGCGAGTGCGCCTTCCGTAAAGCGTACAAGACCGAGGATCGCCCTGAGCAACGTGGACTTTCCACCACCCGAGGGCCCGATTATCGCGACGACTTCACCGTCGGCGATGTCCAGCGAGGCGCCGTTCAGAATCGCGGTACGTTGGCCAGTTGCGGTACGCACAGTAACCCCAAGGTCATTCAGCGCGAGCAGCGGGACGGTCACCACGCGGCGCTCGCGACGAGGGCGCGGGTATAGTCGGTGCGCGCATCTCCCAGCAGCGCTTTGGTTTCTGCCGTCTCGACCGGGTCACCGTCTCGCAACACAAGTATGCGGTCGCAGGCCGTTGCCGCGAGCCCAAGGTCATGCGTGATCAGAATGGTCGCAAGACCTCGCGCTCCGGCAAGCCTAGCGACATCGGCGACCAAGCGGTCGGCCACCGGCGCATCAAGGGCTGCAGTCGGTTCGTCTAGAATGAGCAGTTCGGGTGCAGGAGCGGTGGCCAACGCGAAGAGAGCACGCTGAAGCATCCCGCGGCTCCACTGATGGGGCCAAGCGCGAAGGGCATCGGTCGTATCCCTGACGCCAAACGCCTGTAACCGGCTGAGTGTTGCGCCAAGGGCATCGGCGGGCGCGACCCCCGACGCATCAGCGATAGCGTCCCGGTGCGATGCCACGAACTCGGCGATCTGGTCCCCGACGGTAAAGAGCGGATCAAAGGATGCAATCGGATCCTGCTCGACCAGCCCGATGCGGCGCCCACGCAGTGCCCGCATCGTGCGCATTGATGCCTTCACCACGTCCTCGCCAGCGAACCGGATAGCGCCACCGATGATGTTGAGAGGTTCCTCCTGCCGCGTCAGGCAGCGCGCGAGCGTCGTCTTGCCTGAACCGGATTCGCCAACAATGCCGAGCGTCTCTCCAGCCGCGACGCTCAGGGAGACGCTGTCGAGGACAAGCCTGTTACGCTGAGGGGCAGAAACCGATAGATCTTCGACGATCAGAACGGGCGTCTCCGAGGGCCCGCGCGAGTGAACGCGCGGGTCAGTAGTCCCGTTCGTTTGCACTTCAGCGATCGACGTGAACACGGTTGTCTACAAGGTAGATACCCGCGGGGTTCATCTTGAAATCGTGCACGTTGCCACGCGAGACAACGACGCGGTTCTTGAAAAAAGCCGTCATGATTGGCAGTTCCTCGGCGACAATCGCCTGCATGCGGTTCAGGATCCGGGAACGCTCTTCAGTGTCAAACGCGACGATTGCCTGGCTCAGCAAGTCGTCGAACTCGGCGTTCGACCAGCCCCCGAAGTTCTCGATCGCACCGGTGCGGAGAGCCAAGTTGGCAAAGTAGGCCGGGTTACCGGTAGGCGTCGCGTTGTTCGAGAACATCAGCATGTCTGCCGTTCCCTTGCGGAAGTCGTCAACTGCAACTGTCCAATCGCGCAGGATCTGCAACTCCGTGGTAATACCCACTGCCTCCAAATGCGCTTGATACAGCTCAGCCGCGGGGCGCATCGAGGGTCGGCCCTCGTAGCTACGCATCACGATGCGGAACGGCTCACCGTCCTGCTCGAGCCTGCCATCACCATTCGTGTCCGTGATCCCGGCTTCGGCCAATAGCGAGAGTGCCTTGTCTCGGTCAAACGGGGTAACCAACAGCTTCGGGTTGGTCCAAGGCTTCTCGGCAGGGAACATGCCGACACCCGCGGTCCCGCCGCGCCCGTGCAGCACGGTCTCGACGATCTGATCGCGCGGCAGCAAATGGTCGAGCGCACGGCGCACCCGAAGGTCCGATAGCGGGCCGGATGACGTCTGCATGCGGAAGAACATCAGCCGACCGTCGGCAACCGTGCTCACCGTGAATTCCTCGCTCGCAAGCACCCTGGGCAAGTCACTATCGGGGAAGTTGGCGGCGATATCGATGTCTCCGGACTCGAGCGCCAGCATGACTGTCGCCGGATCTTTTAGGGTAAAGAGCTCGATCTTTGGAGTTGCGGCTGCACCGCCCCAGTAGTCTTCAAAGCGCACCACTACGATCTTTTCACCGGGAGCGATCTCGTCCAGGATGAACGGCCCAGTTCCGTAGAACCGCTCAGCGTCGCTGGTGGGCGACACGATTGAGAGACCCGGGTCGACGAGGTCATTCAGGAACGTCGCGTTGGGGACTTCTGTATCGATACGTAACGTCATTGGATCGACGACGGTTACGTTTGTGATCCTAACAAGCGAGGCAATCCGTTCATTGTAAACGTCACTCTCTGGCGAGATGACACGCAGCAGTGAAAATCGCACCGCCTCGGCGTCCAGGGGTGCACCGTCATGGAAAGTGACGCCCTCGCGTACGCCAATCTCCCACTCGGTCGGTGAAAGTGACTCGGCGCTCTGGGCAAGCCTCGGCGAAAGCGCACCATCCTGATCCAGCCAGAAAAGTGTTTCGGTGACGCCGCTGTCGCTCGTGCGCCACCCGTTCCAACCGATGGCAGGATCTGGGTTCGCATCGTTGAACCCGAAAGGCACGGCAATACGGAGAGTGGCGTCTTCTGCCGCTGCGGGTCCTGTGCCGATCGCGGCGGCAAAGAGAGCTGCAACCGCAAAGCCAAAGGCACGCGTTCTCATGAGTGAGGTTCCTTCAGAATTCGGGGCGTAACGATGGTGGTCTGATGGGCGGCGACGCACCAACCAGTGGGTGGTACACGCCCAAAGTCGCCAGGGCGGGTCTGGCCAACGCCAATCGGCTTCGACCAAGCGTAGACAGTATCCGGTGCACGGCGCGCCATCGTATCCTTTCCCGGGTGCTCCCGCCCGGTGAACGGTTGAACAGATGACGGCAGGTCTCCTGGCTCGCGGATCGTCACGCCTGCTGCGCCTTCCCAGGCCAAGAGGCCCAGTGGCGCTTTGCAACAAGCACTACCGCTTACAGTTGCGGGTACAGCCGCGGATTTGGCCCCCTGCTTGGGTCGACCGCACCGCATTCCCTTTTTTGCCTGGCAACCAGGCTCCGTCAGTTATGATGTAACAATTAGTCTCGGCGCTGCGCAAGTCGGAATCTGAGCGAACAGACCAACATCGCCCCGCCGGCAATTGACGTCGAGACGGGCCCATCGGATTTCTCACAGGGTTACGGCGTCCTATCACGATCCCACACTTCGAGATGTGAACATTCCCGAAGAGGAAACTTCCACAAGCCGACGCTGCAGCAGGGCGCCGACCTTTGTCGATGCCGCCAATGTGCTGGGGAGCGCAGTCTCGACAGCGGTAGTCACGTCGAAGTGTTTGCTGGCCATCACCAGCGAAATGGCGCAGTTGGCCGAGAAACAGGTCAACAGTGGATGTCACTCGGCGACACATGTCCAATTGTCTGTTTCGCCTGCCTGCAGAAGCGCCGTTGCTGTAGATCGAAAACACTTCGCCAACGAGACTCAGCAAGATGATGAGATCGAGGTGTCGGCCGTCATCCGGTCACCTCAGCTTTGTCCGAAGTATCGTCGCAAGCGGTGGTCAGCGACCAGTTCGCGCAGACTGACTGCGTGGGACTTCGTCGACCGTCGAAAGGCGCTCACCCCAGAGAAAGCTCGTTGGTCTGGGCGGACAGTGCGCCCCACCCCACTTCAGAATGCATCACCGTGATCGTGATACATCACGTCAATGGTTTGCATGGTTTGCCATTTTCGATTTCAAATTGATGCGGAGGGATAACAGAACCATGTCCAAATCTGTATTGTTCGAACCACTCACGATCCGGCAGACCACGCTGAAGAATCGTGTGATGATCTCGCCCATGGCCACCTACTCGGCTCTTGATGGCATGCCGACGGATTGGCATCTGGTACACTTGGGCAAGTTCGCCGTCGGTGGTGCCGGTGTGGTGGTTGCTGAAGCGACCGCCGTAACCCGCGAAGGCCGGATCACCAATGGTGACACGGGGCTTTGGAGCGACGAGCAGATTGCGCCTTGGGCACGGATCGTCGATTTCATGCGCACGCAGGGTACCGTCCCAGGAATTCAGTTGGCGCACGCTGGACGGAAGGGCTCAATGCAACGTGCCTTCGACGGCAACGGCCCGCTCACGCCAGACGACATCGCAAGGGGCGAGAAGACGTGGCAGCCGGTCGGACCAACAGACGAACCAATCGACAACGGGTACGCGGTTCCCCGTGCCTTCACGACATCAGAACTCAAGGGGCTCACGGATGAATGGGTCGCAGCCGCCGAGCGCGCTCTCAAGGCGGGTTTCGACTGGCTCGAGATCCACAACGCTCACGGATACCTCGTGCATCAGTTTCTTTCTCCGCTCTCCAACACCCGTACCGATGGGTATGGTGGCGATTTCGAAGGTCGGTTGCGTTGGCCGCTCGAACTGGCTGCGGCACTTCGCGAGACATGGCCTGACGACAAACCGGTGAGCCTCCGGATCTCGGCGGTCGATGGCGATGCTTTGGGTTGGCAGATGGCGGACTCAGTCGAGTATGCGCGCCGTCTCAAGGCGCTGGGGATCGACATGATTTGTACATCCTCAGGCGGTCTGAAGGGATCAGCAACGAATGCACGCGTCAAGCGATCCTATGGCTATCAGGTGCCCTATGCAGCGGAGATTCGACGTGAAGCAAAGGTTGGCACTATCGCCGTCGGACTTATTCTCGACCCACACCACGCCGAACAGATCCTGCAGGACGGTGAGGCCGATCTCATCGCCATCGGACGCGAGGCGCTGGTAAACCCGAACTGGCCTCTTCATGCGGAGGCGGCTCTGGGTCGGCCAATGCTCGAGGCCCTTGATGACTGGCCGCAACAGTACGGTTGGTGGTTAAAGTTCCGCGAGCGTACACTTGAGGGTCTTCGCACCAACGAAGGTTGATGTTCAGAGCTCCAGCGGATGGGTAGATCGTGTCGGAGAGAGATCGAAGATCACTGTGGTCGAGCCTACGCCAGTAACCGACAGCTCAACGGAAGGGCCACTACGGACATCGGCTCAGTTTGGAGGACACGTCGCTGCGTTCCGCTCCCTACCGTTCGCTGCGGTCTTCAGCTCCGTGACTTGGCTGAGACGTGACAACCGCTCTGACTGCCTTGTCCATCAGGAGATCAAGTCAGGCACAAGCACAGATATCCCGCAGCGATCCGAACTGTTTGCAGAGCCTCTCGCAATCGAACGCTCGCATAGTTGATGCCGGATACCGCAGCCACGAAACCCGCCGAGATCGCCGTCGCGCAGTTCGACGCGTGCACTGACGATCTACCACCCAAAGGGCAAGGCGCGCGCGTCATCTCAGTCCACGACAAAAACATGCAAGGCTACTGGACCATGGGCGCCAAGCTGCAGGGTCTGACCAATGTCAGCACTGCGAGACGGGCCTGTGACAAAATTCTGCGTCCGCGGCTTGAGGCCACGGGCGCGCCAGGCAGCGAATAACTCCTCAAACCCGCCAGTGACGTCGTTTGCATCCACCACGGCAAAATGGGTCTCACCCAGGAAGTTAAGCGTCACCGGGTTGTTCGGACCTGAAGCAAACACAAGTGACCCGGTCTCGGCCATCGCGAACTCCGCGCGCGTCAGCGTTGCCGGCTCGGCGATGCGGCCAGGACCCGTCGAGTGCTCAACCGTACCCCAATCCCGCGCAAACGCCGGATCCGTGCCGGTGCGGATCGCCGCGGGCAGGTTGCGTTTGCGCAACTCGTCGGCCAGCGCCGATGGCAGATGGTCGAGCGATGCAATGCGCGAAACGGTGGCACTTACTTTCTCAGCTTGGGCGATGAACTGAGCGAGCCGCTCTTCAGGCAGGGCTTGAGCCGGTGTCAGGCGGGGAGGCGCTGGAACCACTTGCGCCGTCCTTCGAACCCGGGTCAAAATGCGATCACGCGCGTTCATCGCTTGGCCCATTGAGACTGGAACGAGCCACCCGTCGGCGGCGCCGGCAGATCGCGGTGATCCGTCCAGCCCCCAGCCAGCGGCATCCAGGCAAAGTTTCCGCGCCAACGCCCCAGCCAACCAAGCACCCGGGTCATGGTGCCTGTCACCCGCCGATAGGCTGATGGCCGAGAGGCGAGCCAGCGCCAGGCCCCCAGCGCGCGCCGAACCGTGCCCGGTGTGAGCCCCTTCTCGAACTCCTGTGCCCGGTAGGCGCGCATCATCTTGGGCAATGGTATCCGCATCGGACATACCGCCTCGCACCGTCCACAGAAGGTCGAGGCATTTGGCAGGTTGCCGCCCTGCTCGACCCCAATCAGGCTGGGCGTCAAAACCGAACCCATAGGCCCGGGGTAGACCCAACCATAGGCGTGACCGCCAACCGATTTGTAGACAGGGCAATGGTTCATGCAGGCCCCGCACCGGATGCAGCGGAGCATATCCTGGAACTCGGTCCCCAGCATGTTGGTACGCCCGTTGTCGAGCAGCACCACATGGTACTCCTCGGGCCCATCCGGGTCTTCGGCGCGGCGGGGCCCGGCGGAGAACGTGGTGTATACCGACATCTCCTGACCCGTGGCGGATCGGGCGAGGACCCGCAGGATCGTTCCTGCATCCTCCAAGGTCGGCACGATCTTCTCGATCGAGGCAATGACGATGTGCACCTTGGCCAATGACTGTGTCAGATCCCCATTGCCTTCATTGGTGACAATCACCGATTGCCCGGTCTCGGCGATCAGCATGTTGGCACCAGTTATACCAACCTCGGCCGCAAAGTACTTCTCGCGCAGCACCTGACGCGCTTCCGCCTGTAGCTTCTCGTGGTCGAGCACCCGGTCTGCCGGCAGGTGCGTGTGTTCCTTCCGGAACAGATCGTCGATCTCGGGTACCGTTACGTGGATGGCAGGGGCGATGATGTGGGAGGGTGGCTCACCACGTTTTTGAATGATGTATTCCCCCAGATCAGTCTCGACGGGGTCGATGCCGTGAGCCTCGAGATGCTCGTTGATCCCGCACTCCTCCGAGATCATGGTCTTGCCCTTGTTGACTGTCTTCGCACCGGCCTTGCGGCAGATCTCGAGCACGATGGACCTGGCGTCCTCGGCTGTCTCGGCCCAATGCACCTCGCCGCCGTCCGCGATTACTTTCTCCTCGTACGCCTCGAGGTAATCCGCGAGGTGCGCGAGCACGTGGTCCTTGAGATCGCGTGCACTGTCGCGCAGGTCGTCGAACTCAGGCAGCGCAGCGCGGGCAGCGGCGCGCTTCAATGCGAAGCCGCCACCAGCTGAGGCCATGGCTGCCTGAATGTTGGGGTTCGCGAGCGCTTCCTTGACGTTGTCTTTGAAGCGCGGGGTTGTGGGATGCAGCGTGCTCATTCCACTTCTCCGATGGCAGGGCCGGTGTGGCCGGCCAGAACCTCGACCACATGGCGCGCGCGGATGGGTTGGCCGGTTCGCGATAGCTTGCCACCCATGTTCATGAGGCAGCCGAGATCACCAGCGAGCACCAGATCGGCACCCGTCCCGGCGATGTCGTCAGCCTTGCCGGTCACCATCTTGTTCGAGATGTCGGGGTACTTCACGCAAAAGGTTCCGCCGAAGCCGCAGCAGACCTCGGGTTCCTGCATCTCGGTCAGGCTGAGGCCTTCGACCGATGCCAGCAGCGTCCGGGGCTGCGCTTTGACCCCGAGAGACCGGAGGCCCGAGCACGAGTCATGGTAGGTGGCCTTGCCTTCAAGTCGGGCATCGACCGCGTCGACGCCCATGACGTCGACCAGGAAGCTGACGATCTCGTGCGTCTGAGCGGCCAGTGCCTCGGCCCGGCCCCGCCAATCGGGGTCATCAGGGAACATGGCAGGATAGTCCTTGATGACCGTCGCCGCACAGGATCCCGACGGGACCACGACGTAGTCATGTCCCTCCAGCACAGAGATCATCGTGCGGGCCAGATCGGCCGCGCCCTCCTTGTCGCCAGAGTTCCAGTTCGGTTGTCCGCAGCAGGTCTGCTCAGGCACAGCGACCACACAGCCCGCGTCCTCGAGCAGTTTCACCGACGACCATCCCACCGCAGGCCGGATGGTGTCCACGAGGCAGGTGACCATGAGCGCCACAGACGGACTTTGGTGTGGGGTCATCGCAACCTCATTATTGGTCAGTTCAGCTTACCAATTCTCAAATGCGTTTAGGCGCTTCGCAGTTCGTGCGCAACCACTTGTCCCCACGCTCGGGGGACCTTACGGGATTGGCGGGGGATGGAAAGGGGATGCATGCCGGTGTTCGCCGTCTACGGGCCAGGTGAGATCGCAATCGTCTTTGCCGTCTATCTCTTTGCGGCAACGGCGAAGGGCGTGACCGGCCTTGGCTTCTCAACGGTGTGCCTGGCTCCCCTGGCCCTCACAGTAGGCCTCAAGGAGACCTTGCCGCTCTTGCTGATCCCGTCGGTCGTTTCGAACATTCTGGTGATGGTGGGTGCTGGATCGTTTGGTGCGGCATGCGGCCGTTTCTGGCCCATGCTGCTGACGACCGTGCCTGGGGTGATCGTTGGGCTGTGGCTGCTGGCGTCCGTCGATGGAGTGGCGGCCGGGGCGGCGTTGGGCGTGGTCCTGATCCTGTGGTGCGCCTTCGCCTTTGCCAAACCGGAGATGCGCTTGCCTGCGCGGCTGGAGCGCCCTTTGAGCCCGGCCAGCGGGTTGCTGACTGGCATTGTCAATGGACTGACCGGGTCACAGGTCATGCCCTCAATGCCGTTTCTCATGTCCCTGTCGCTACCGCGCGATGTGTTCCTGCAGGCGATCAACCTGTCGTTCACGCTCTCCAGCCTTGTCATGGCGGTTGGGCTTACACGACTTGGTCTCATGACACTGGACGCCGTCGTGATCTCGACCTGCGGGATCGCGTGTGTATGGATCGGGATCCGGCTGGGTTCGCGCATCAGGCACAAGCTTTCGCCCGACCAGTTCCGGTTGATGGTGCTGGCGATGCTCTGCGTGATGGGGCTCACGTTGATCGCACGCGCGCTCTAACCGTTGCCTCTCGTACCGGCGAACGCCATGACATCACCGACCATCTCATCCAAGGCTGCTGTAAGCGGTTCGGTCGCCGCACCTGACAAGAAGAACACCTTTCGGGCGCCGGGCGTATCGAGTGGGACGTCTTCGCCGACCTGACTGCGGTTGGCGACCTGGATCAACCCGTCCTTACGCGCCTCCTCGATCAGCCGAAGCTTGGTCGAGTGCGATATGTTGCTCATGGATGCCGTGAGCTCCTCCAACGTCGACACACGCCCGCGGAGTTGCTTGGTCAGCATCGACAGAAAGAGGTCCGTATAGTGCTCGTTCCAGTACTTGCGCTCGCCGAACCCTTCGAACAGCCTAACCCGAAGCAGGCCCAGCAATCCGACGAACTTCAGATGGCGTTCAGCGTGCTCCCGAAGATCGGGCAAGACAACCGACATAATATCCCTCCCTGACGCGGAGCTATCAAACTACATATCAAAAAGAGCGTCAACGATCCTGCCAGAGTAGGCGGCAATCGTGATTCCGCCAAAACCGCTTGCATTCCCAAGCAGTTTGGTGGAAAGCACCCGCCTCGCGGCGCTTACACCCCTGGAGGATCGCCGCAATTACAACTAATGGAGCGCAAAAATGGCCTCGACCATAGAACTCGAAGCCACGGCGCGGCCGGCGGTGGGCAAAGGGGCTGCCCGCCAGGCGCGTCGTGATGGAATGGTTCCCGCTGTCGTGTACGGCGGAAATGCTGACCCCGAACCCGTCAGCATCAAGGACAATGTCCTTCTGAAGCTGCTGAAAGACGGCAAGTTCCTCTCGACTCTGATCAAGATCTCGGTCGACGGCAACGAACAGACAGTGATCTGCCGTTCTGTTCAGCGCGATGTGGTGAAGGACCTTCCGATACATGCGGATTTCCAGCGCTTGTCCGAGCGTTCTCGCATCACACTGGCGATCCCGGTCGAGTTTGTGAACGAGGAAGAGTCGCCCGGCCTCAAGAAGGGCGGCGTTCTGACGGTTGTGCGGAACGAAGTCGATCTGAAGGTGCGTGCCAACGCGATCCCAGAGTCGCTGGAGATCGACCTTGCAGGCCTCGACTTCAACGACGTCGTTCGGGCATCGGATCTTACGTTGCCAACCGGTACGGCGCTCACGATCACGGACCGCGACTTCATGATCGCTAACGTCTCCGCTCCGTCGGCACTCGCAGCGTCGGATGACGACGAAGACGGAGCCGAAGGCGGTGACGAGGCGGCTGCAGAGGGCGGAGAAGAGGCGACGGAGGAGTAATCCCCGCCGCCCCCGATCAGGCCGCGTTCAGCGACCAATCATACTCGTAATCATCCACCGGGCCGGCCACAGGCTGCGCCCGGTGTTTGTTTACGTGCGATATGATGCCGTCCTCGGTGCCACCGAAGTCCTCGATGAACCACTCGTATATCGTGGAGACGACAGCGCCGGACGACTCCTGCCGAGCCCCGCGCGGGTGCGAGGTGAAACTCTCTGCTGCGGCCGTTAGACGTACATCCAGATCTCCGGCCACGAACGGGCGCGCGTCGAGATCGGGGCAGCCGATCGAAGCGCAATTCACACCGTAGTGGATCCGAGGGTCCTTCCAAACCGGGCGCAGGATGCCATGTTCGATATCGTCGAGGCTAAGGCGCTGCCCCGCGACGGTCACCAGCTTCTCCGTCCAGGGTCCGGTATTGAAGATCCCGCCGCGCACTTTCTTGATGCTGCTCACCGGGAACGCATCAACCACGAGGTCAATCGTGAGGATGTTGTAGAGGTTCAGCCAGTAGGCCATTGCCGCATCACGCGACAACATGGTCGGATCGACAGCCTGCATGGCCTCCAACTGGTCGGTCAGACGGGCGCCGTCGCTGGCCGCCTGGCCATAGCGAACCAGCGCCACCCCGTTTCCCCCGACCGTGCGGTAGCGGTCCAGGAAATTGGCCCACGCCGTGTAGTCCGGGTCTCCGCCCGAGCCGAAGGACTTCCACGGACCTCCAATCAGTTTGGATGCAGGGCCGGCTATCGCCGGAGCGGCGGCAAACGCGGCGCCGGTGGCGAGAAGGGTACGTCGGGTCAGCTGTCTCATGGACTGGCAGATGGGGTGGTCCCGCAGGATACCAAGCCACCCCTCACGCCGATGTCAGGCTGTGTCAGGAAAAGACGTCGGCCAGCGACGAGATGCCCGTACCTTCCTTTATCTCGACCAGCCGGGCATAGGTCAGCGCGCCCAAGGCCCCAGCCATCGCATAGAAGAACCCTGAAACTGCGACGCCGATGATGTTGGCCAGAACGATGCCGACGGTTCCCATTGCAAAGCCAAGCCCCAGTGCTCCCGTTGAGACTATGGTCATCAGGATCATGATCAGGAGAAAGATCACAATCAGACCCATGAGCGGCCAGCGGTAGTCCTTGGTGAGTGCCGCGCTCCTCCCCAGCGAGTCGAAGAACCTCCCCTCGACCACAATCGCCGGGACAATCACGAACCAGAGCGCCATGAGGTAAAGGCCCGGAAGCAGCAGAGCGATGATGCCAAGATAGACGGCAATACCTGTTACGATCATGCAGAGGATCACCGGGAAGACCCTCGACAGCGCGATGCTGAGTGCTCGTCCTGTGTTGATGCTGCCGCCGGTCAGGGCACGGTAGGCACCCGCGGTCACGGCAGCGATCGCGATGCCCCAAAGAACAATGCCCACAAGTGTGACAACACCCTGCATGATCGGACTGACGTATGTCACAGTCGCGGCGTAGAGTTCCGGATCCGTGACTGCCAGAAGGATGTTCTGTTGTGCGCTACCGAAGACAGCCAGGTTCATCACCACCCCGATCAGCGCCGGGACACCACCCAGAACGAGCATTGGCACGAAGTTCCGGAAGACCAGCGAGAAACTGCCGCTGATCAGGCCGCCCACACCGAGCGCGGGCGTAAACTGGGTTGTATCGGTCATTTTGTCCCCCATCAGAGTACCGTTGGCGGCATTGTACCGGACACTCGGGGGGGCGGCTAGTCGAAGACCCCGATCATCTCGCCGATGTCCGGGGGCTCCTTGATCTCGACCATGCGTGCGCGGATTGCGGCGAGGCCCAGCGCCAATAGTACCGTCATCACCGAGAGCCCCAGTACGGCGTTCGAGAAGAGCAGGATTTCCTCCACCTGGTTGCCCAAGTCGACATCGTACGCGAACTCGAGCATTGCCCCGACCCCAAGGCCCAGACCGCCGCTGAGAAAACCGCCGAGCAGAACGGCGGTGAACCACAACAGAAAGCACGTCCCGGCGATGCGCCAGCGATACCCCTGTCCGAGGCGTACAGCACGTCCCAGAGCTCGAACACCGATCCGGTCAATCGAAACCGCGGGCAACGACATCCCCCATCGGCCCAGCGAATACATGCCGATCGCGATCAACACGATTGTTGCAAAGAACCCAACCCTCGGCGTGGTCGCAAGGAAAACAAGGACCAAGGGCGCCAGCGTGGCCAGTGTGACGACAATCCCGCAAACGGCAGCTTGCACGGGCCGATGGAGCAGCGTGCGCACGCACGGGAAGAGCGGTACGTGCCCATGACGATGATAGGTATCAAAGGCCGCCGTCAACGGTCCCGCGGTGAGGCCAAGCCCTAAGCCCAACGCGACCGCAAATGCCAAGAACCCCGCGGCGAACGCGACATTGGCGTCTGCAAGGAAGCCAAGCTGCGACCACTGATCTTCCATGGCGACAGTTCCGTACAACACGCCTCCAATCCCGATAGCACCGGGAAGTCCCAGCAACAGAAGCTTGGGCAGACGTAGGAAGAAAAGCGTGAGCACATCCGACATGATCTGCCCGACTCCCAGGATCGGGCGCTCCGATGGCGCGGCCCCCGTCATCGGTTCGGTCCGCGCACGTCCTCGTGGTGGAACTTGTCCTCGCGGGCATCACCAAAGAGCCGACGGCTCTCCAGATACCGCCGCTGGGACAGATAGAAGCTCTCAAGGAACTCCGGGATGTCGGCGCGTCCCACGCGGTCCGTGAACTCGATCTTCGCGATAATCTTCTCAGCGATCTTCTCCAGGTTCTCCCGGTGCCGGGTCCGCGCGTCGGCCGTGAACTTGCTTTCGTCCACTTGCAGTACCCGCTCTAGGGTCTGGAGCTCATAGGCGCCGTAATGGTCGAGCTGATGGCTGAGGAACGTGAACTTGTCCCGCGCCTCGGTCTGTGCGCGCGCGACAAGATCGGGCATCAGCACGGCGGCCGGCTGGTGGATCACATAGGTGTTCGCGATCATGTCCCCGAGACGCTGGCGCTTCTTGTTCATGAGCGGCACGGCCAGCAGTATCGCGATCCAGATCAGCAGAATGATGTATTCGAGCGGGCCAAGGTTCCCAGCCGCGAACAGCATCGTGCCCGGGTAAAAGACCTCGACCTCCTTCATGATGTTGCGCACGGCGACGGCGTAGGCGGGGAGCGAGCGACCGTCCGCGCCGACGACCCGCAGCCGCGCGATCTTCTTGCCCAGGGTCTGGCCGTTCCACAGGATCTCGGTCAGCACGTAGTAGGGCGCGCGGATGAAGAAGAACGTCAGCGACCAGATGATGACCAGATAATCCCAATCGATGCCGATGATCGCGAGCAGCATGATCAGCGCGCCGGTGAAGAGGAACGTGAGCAGAAGGTCCATCAGCTGCGCCGCGAAGCGCATCCCCAGGCTCGCGACCTCGAAGTTCAGCGGCACACCCTCGGGCGGGACAAAGTCCCGTATGAGCCGTTTGGTCCGTTGCGCGCGGGCACGGCGCTGCTTGCGGGCCTCGGTTGAGAGGGCAGGCTGGTTCATGCGCGCTGCACCCCGATCCGGCCCGACCCACGACCCGAAAACAGAACGTACCCGAGCCAGAACGCACCGAAGCTCCAGCCGATGGCCAGCCGGGTCCCCGGATCCTGCACCAGTTGCCGCCCGAACCCTTCCAGGAGCCCGGCAGCGACCAGCATGATGGCAGCGAAGATAGCCAGCAGAACGGCGTCACGTCCGTCCCGCCGCAAGGCGTCCCGTCGCCTAAGGTTCCCAGGAAACAGCACCGCCAGCCCCAGCCGGAATCCCCCTGCGGTCGCGATACAGATGGCCGAAATCTCAGTGACCCCATGGATCGAGAGCCAGGCAAAGATATCCCAGCCGATCCCCCTATCGACGTGAAGCGCCACAAACACGCCCAGGATCAGCCCGTTGTACGCGGCCAGCGCAAAGGAGGGCAGGCACACGAACACCCCCAGTGCGAAGGCGAACAGCGCAATCTGCGTGTTGTGGCTGAAGAGATAGGCGGCAAAGGCCGCCAGCCCGTCCAACGCGCTGTCGTCGCCGTAGATGACGCTGAGCAGTTGTTCCTTGGACGACGTGATCCCGCGCCCTCCCGCGAGGCTGCCGGGCATGAAGGTGTTGTACCAGGTCTCGTCGATGAAGAAGAGCAGGTAGCCCGTGACCCCGCCCAACCCCATCGCCAGGAAACCCAGCAGCAACGGAATGGCCGATCGCCGCATCGCGCCGGGGATCGCATGGACAACCACGCGACGGAGCAATCCCCCAAGGCTCTCCTGCGGTGCGTAGACGGCGAGGTAGGCGCGGCAGCACAGCACTTCGAGATAGTTGAGCAGCGAGGCATCGAGCGAAATCTCGCGCGCGACAGACAGCGAGTTCGACGCCTGACGATAGAGCACGGCCAGATCTCGGGCATCTTCGAACGACAGGCCGCGCACACCGGACTTCTCGGTCCGCCCGACGATTTCCTCCAGCCGCTTCCAGTCGGCCTCGCGCTCTGCACGAAAGCGGGCCGAGCGCATGGCAAGATCGGTGGCGTTGGGGGCGTCCGCCATCAGATCAGCTCACGCGACTTGATCGTCAGATAGGTCGAGATCAGCCGCGCGGTGACGGCTTGGGGGGCCGTGTCGACCACGAAGACGCCAAGCCGTTGCAGACGCTCCATGACGATCCGCCGCTCGCGGATCATCTGCGCGGCCGAGACGGCGCGGGCGACATCGGTCATCCCATGCGGCGAGGCATTGGCAATCTCTTCGAGATGCGGATCGGACAGGGCGACAAACACGATGACATGGCTTCGATTGAGCACGGTGATGTTCTCGACCAGAAGCTCCGCCGTGGTGGTGTCCACGAAGTCCGAGAAGACGACAACGAGCGAGCGGCGCTTCAACCGCGTGTGCAGGCGGGCCATGGCAAGCGTGTGGTTCGTCTCGACGCTCTCATAGTCGAGCTCGGCCATTCGCGTCCTCAGCCGCGCGAAGGCGGCCCTCCCCGGCTCGGGGGGCAGGAAGATGCGCGGCTGGCTGTCGAAGGCGTACATGCCCACGAGGTCCCCGCCCAGCCCGGCCGCCCAGGCGCAGGCAAGTGCCGCGTTCACCGCGTGGTCGATCTTTGGAAGCCCACCGACCTCCTCACGCATCAGATAGCCGTTATCGAGCGCCAGGATCACATGATGGTTCCGTTCGGCCCGCATCTCCTTGGCCATCAGCGCGCGGTGCCGGGCCGAGTGCTTCCAGTCTATGGTCCGGGGGTCCATGCCGGTGACCCATTCGCGAAGCTGGTGGAACTCGGACCCCTCCCCCTTGAGGATGTTCTCCTTCACGCCGTAGAGCGTCGAGCGCACGGTGACATCGATCTGGCCCGACTGGACGGCGCGGATGTTCGGCACGGCTGCGACCTGGGCGTCGAGGTTCAGCCTGGGGCAGAAAAAGGCGAGGCCGAAGCGCGAGGGCCAGCCCAGCCAGACGCGTTCTATCGGCCAGGTGCCGCGGCGCTTTGCGGTGATCGCCAGCTCGGCTTCCGCCCCGCCCTCGGTGCGCTCGAAGCTCACTTCCTCTGGGCCGTCGAGCCCCCGGGGATACCCGACGCGTGCGTTCAGCCGGGCGGGGACGAAGCTGGCAGCCGTCAGCCGTATCGAGAACGGCGCGGTGTCGCCGGTGAACACCTCGCGCGGGCCCTGGACGTCCACGGCCCAGCCGCGGCCCCTGCTGCTGAGAGCCACGTCGGCGGCCAGCGCGACTCCGAGCGCGACAAACAGATACAGCCCAGTCTCGTCCGGCAGCGCCTCGATGGCGATCGACAGCATCGCCACCGCGAAGGCGGCGATCGCCAGCACCATGAGCCGCGTTGACGGGCGCATCAGCGAGGCGCCTCCACCTGGTTGAGCAGGTTCTCGAGCACCTGATCGGGCGTGCGCCCCTCGATCTCCGCCGCCGGGCCCAACACGATCCTGTGGCGCATGGCCGGCGCATAGAGACGTTTGACGTCGTCGGGGATGGCGTAGTCGCGCCCGTCCAGCGCCGCGGCCGCCCGCACAGACCCCGCCAAGGCGTCGGCGGCCCGGGTCGAGGCGCCATGCGCGATTTCGGCATCCGTGCGGGTCGCGCGCACCAACGTCACGATGTAGCGGATCAGATCCTCGTCCAACCGGATGCTGTCAACCAGGGCCCGCCCTGCCGCCACTTCCTCGGCCGAGGCGACCGCGGAGATCCCCGCGCGCCGCGCATTGTGATCCAGCGCCTGCTGGGCATGGCGGGTCAGGATCTCGATCTCGGCGGCCTCATCCGGAAACTCGATCAGAAGCTTAAACAGAAAGCGGTCCAACTGCGCTTCGGGCAGCGGATAGGTCCCCTGCTGCTCGATCGGGTTCTGGGTCGCGACCACGAAGAACGAATCCCCCAGCTCATAGTCCGCCCCGTCGATCGTCGCGACCCGCTCGTTCATCACCTGCAAGAGGGCGGCCTGCGTCTTCGGCGGCGCGCGGTTGATCTCGTCCGCCAGCAGGATGTCCGTGAAGACCGGGCCCTTGGTCAGCCTGAACTGCGAGGTCGCAAAGTCGAAGATGTTGGCACCCAGCACGTCGCCCGGCATCAGGTCGGGCGTGAACTGGATGCGCCCGAAGGCCATGGTCATCGCCGATGACAGCGATTGCGCCAGCAGCGTCTTCGCCGTGCCGGGCGGACCTTCCAGAAGCACATGGCCCCGGGCGAATATCCCGATCAGCAACATGTCGATCGCGCCATCCTGGCCATGCACGGCCTTTCCAATTTCGGCGCGCAGGCGATCGGCCAGGCTGTTAAGCTCTTCCAAATTCATTGGTCACCTTATCATAGCATGTCTCGAAACGGTCCAGCCGGCGCAGGATCTCACCTTGCGCAAGCTGTCCAGCCGGAAGGTCGGCGGCCTCTTCAAGTTCGCGCGCCAGCGGGCCGTTGCGCCGTGCGATCAGGCGCGTGAGAACGCCCAGCGGTTCCTCATTCAGCTGCCGGTGCGGGCCCAGGAGCTCTGCCGTGAGGTGGTGCAACCGCTCCCGGATGTGATCGGCCAGAAGGGCTGTGTCGTGATCAGCCAGCCGCAAAAGACGCGCCTTCGCCTCGATCGAGACCTCCTTGGAGGCCCGCGGCTCATCCTCGTACATCCGCGCCAAAGGGCCGTAGCGCGTCACCGCCCGCCAAAGCACCAGCGCGCCCAGAAAGCCAAAGGCAATCCAGATCATCGTGAAGGGCCAGGCGAACATGCGCGTGAACTCCTCCCACGTGCGTTCGCGCCGCTCGGCCTCCCAGTCGCGATCTGATGAAAAGACGCTTCTCGTGTAATC
Organism: Pseudomonadota bacterium; assembly: GCA_039033215.1. Lineage (GTDB taxonomy): Bacteria > Pseudomonadota > Alphaproteobacteria > Rhodobacterales > Rhodobacteraceae > Thermohalobaculum. Next base: position 48,080 of record JBCCDA010000008.1, read on the forward strand.
CAGCAGCACGGGTTCCTCGCCCGCGAGCTCACGGATCACCGCCAGCGCCACGTCGGCGTTCGATTCCCAGTTGAGTCCATGGTTGTTCAACAGGTCGGGATCGGAGAGCAGCCAGAACTGATCATTGTCGCGCTCCCGCGTCTCGCCGATGGGACAACGACCCAGGATCATCGCGGTCTCCGAGCCAATCAGCGGCTTACAGGCCCCAGCGTCAATTGTTTGCGCATGGAAGAGGCCGATCTTCCCATACTTGGTCTGAAAGGTGGCCCAACCGTCAGCCTGGGCAGCGGTGCGTCCGGCGCTACGGTCGACATGCCGTGCGGCGCGGGCGACATGCTCGGCGGGAACCAACAGCACCTTGTGCGCCCGATCGGCCAGATAGACGCCCGAGCGCCATTTCGGCAGGACAACAAGTGTCGGTTGGCGGCGGATCTTGGCCTCGACAACGCCGTGCCAAAGGTCGCGCTGGGTCGTCTGCATCAAGAGCTGATCGGCGGTTTCCGGCTCGTCCGAGGAGGCGCGCAGGTCTGTGTCGTAGAGCGGCAGAATCCGCAGACCAACCGCGTTGCGGGCCATCTGACCCCCGCCTGTGAAACCGCGGGCCTCGATGTCCTGATCCTTCAGCCACTCGATCAAGCCGCGCGTGCCGATGGCCGAGCGATCCAGATCCGGCTCGCCCCGGTCCGAGATCAGCCACAGCACTCCGATGATGGCGATCGCCACCACCGCGAAGATCCCGAGGTCGCGGTTGCCGCCAGGGGCCCTTTGCGCGGGCGCGTTCATGCGGCCCTCCGCAGGATCGGGGTTGCCGCAGCAAGGCACTCGCGCCAGCGGTCCTCGGTGATGTCGCGGCCCCCGAAGTGAACCAGTTCCGCCTGGCGCACCAGATCCCCCAGCGCGCCGAGGTGGCGCCAGCCGGACGGCAGCGCACGCAAGGCATCGCGCGCGGTCTGGGCCCGGCCCAGCCGAAGCTCGTTCGTCTGAGCCGCGTCCTCCAGCGCCCGGCCCACCAGCAGGATCAGCGCCTCGCGGCGGTCCTTCATCACGGCCAGCTTGGCGAGGAACTGTTCAACCGGTCCATCGTCGATGGCGGTGCCCAACGGGCCCGTGCGTCGCGCATCCGGGGCCATGCGCCCGTCTTCGTCTGGGGATCCGAAGCGCGCAGCGATACCCCCACCGTTCATGACGAAGATCACGATCACGGCGACCAGGATCGCCGCGAACACAATCCCCCATGTCCAGCGGCTGAGCTCCAGCTCTGCCTCCCGGTCGCGTGGGGGTTCGACTTCGACCTGCTGCTCGGCCACCGTCGCCTCGGCCGAGAACGGCACGTCCGGCCCGATATAGAGGATCTCGCTCTCGATGCGGGTACCGCTCACCGTGTCGGCATAGCGCTCGTCGCGGGGACCCGTGTCCACCAGATCGCTGGGGTCGATCTCCTGCGCCGCGAGGGGCAGCACCAACGCCAGAGCCAGCGTGGACGCCAGCAGGCAGCCTGCGCCCATGCGCCCGATATGCCTGCCCCGGCCGGTCATGGGATTGTTCGCACCCTCCCCGCGGTTCACGCCCATCGGGACCGCTGACCGAGTCTATCTAAGCCATGTGCATCCCGGCAAGCCCCGCAGGTCAGTCCAGATGTGCAGCTTCCTCGACCTGCGGCAGGGTCTTCAGGAAGATCACTGCAACAACCGCGCAGATTACCGGCAGGATCGCCAGCACCTGCATCATGCCTGCCGGATCGCCCAGCTGATCAATGGCGTAGGATACGGGCAACGCCCCGACCGAGGCCCCGATCACGCCGATCATCTGGCCCGTCCCCTGGATGGATCCCAGATGCTTGCGCCCGAAGTAGCGCGGCCACATGTAGCCCATCATGGTGATCGAGAACGCGTTGTTCAGCCCGAAGGCCAGCGCGTAGATGACCATCCCTGTATAGTCGCTGACAAAGGTGATCCCGACCATGGTCGAGGCCTGCACCAATAGCGCGGCGGCAAACATGTAGCGGGTACGGAACCGGTCGAAACCCCGACCAACCAGCGGCATGAAGACCAGCATCGACATCGCCACGTAGAAGAAGCCCTGCGTCACCTCGACCGTGCTCAGCCCCTGCGCCTCGAGGATGTTGTACTGGTGGTAGTGCAGCGTCGTCGCCATGCCCGCGATCAGGAACAGCCCCGCCGCACAGATCCAGAAACTCAGGCTGCGCAGGGCCTCGGCCCGGGTAGCACCAGTCAGCGCCGGCGCGGGCCCGTCGCCCGGATCCGCACGCCCGCCATCGGGCTTCAGGCCCATGTCCTCGGGCTTGTCGCGGATCAGCAGCCAGATCACCGGCAGCATCGACACCCAGGTGATCAGGCCCAGCCCCACCCAGGCCTGGCGCCACCCAACCTCGGCGATCAGGAACTTGGCCAGTGCGGGGTGGACCCCGATGGACAACGCGAAGCCGACCGCGACGATGCCCATCGCGAAGCCGCGGCGCACGACGAACCACTGGGCGACGAGATTTGCCGCCCCCATCATCGTGCAGCCCTGGCCGACGAACCTGAGCGCGGCAAACCCGACACCCAGCCAAACGATGTTGGCGATGGCGCCGAAGAAGAGACACGCAACCCCCAGCGCGACCGCATTCACGGCAAGCGCCCGGCGCGGCCCGAACCGCTCGAGCTGGCGGCCGAAAACCGGCAGCAGGAAGGCCGCGATCGTGGTGGCGACGCCGTAGGCCAACGTCACCTGCAGCAGCGTCAGACCCAGATCCTCGGCGATCAGGGCGTTGAAGGCGGCGAACGTATGGGACTGTCCGGGGCCGGAGGAGAACATGATCAGCGTCGCCGCCGCGACCATCACCCAGCCGTAGAAGACCCGGCCCCCAAGCCCCTCCGATATGCTGATCCGCACGCCCGCCAACATCGCCCGCCGCTCCGCTCATCAAAGCCTCGCGTCTGACATTGCATCGACAATGCAGCCGCCTGTATGCAGCCAAGTGTCTGCCGGGTTGCCGTGATGGTGTCCAGTAGCGGCAAGCGAAGATCGTGGAGGGGATGATGGGAATTCGGCTGGCTGGCGCGCGGGTCTTGGTCGCAGGCGGCGCATCGCTCGTGGGGTCGCACCTCGCCAAGGCGCTCCTGGCCCGCGACGTGGCTGAAATCATCGTCTTCGACCCCGTCGCCTTCGATGCCCAGGATGCCTTGGGGGACACCAAGGACGACCCCCGCGTGACCATGGTGCGGGGAGATCTCATGAAGCTTCATCAGGTCATCCGGCACATGGACGGGATCGACGGCGCGGTGAACCTTGCCGCCTACATGACACTTGGTCTCAGCCAGCAGCCGATCGATGCGCTCGATCTCAACATCCGCGGGCACGGGCACTTTCTCGAGGCGGCTGTGGCGCGCGGCGTGAAGAAGGTCGTCTTCGCCTCGTCCAACGCCGTCTACGGCTACGGCATCGGCGGCGGCATCGCCGAGGACACGCCCCACCACAACGCGGGGATCCCGGCCCCCGCGGCGGCCTACGGTGCGTCCAAGATCATTGGCGAGCAGCTTTGCCGGATGTACTACCGCGACCACGGGCTGGACTACGTCGTCTGCCGTTTCTCTACCGTGTACGGCGAGAACCAGCACTATCGGGCGGCCAACGCGCTCTACATCATCGAGACATGGGACCGTCTGCAGCGCGGCGAGGCACCCCAATTGTTCGGCGACGGCTCCGAGGCGAAGGACTTCGTCTATGCCGGCGATGTCGCCCGCGCGATCTGCCTGGCGCTGGAGGCGGAGGCCACCGACGTGGCGCTCAACACCTCCGGCGGACGGCCCGTGTCGACCAGGGAACTGGTCGAGATGGTGACACGGATCTCCGGCAAGAACCTCGCGCCCGAGTACATCTCCGACGATGGCCGCGTGCGCCTGCCGACGGGCGCGGGTCTGCACTTCGTGAACGACAGGGCGCGCGAGGTTCTGGGCTGGCAACCCGAGATGGATCTAGAGGAAGGGATCCGGCGGCTGGTCGACGATCACGAGGCACGCAAAGCCCGCTGACCCTGCCCTGGTGAGCCCTCACGGGGGCAATCGCGCGGCGGCACCTCGGGGCTTTCCGGGGTGTCGCGACAACCCGTTTTCTGCGCCCAAGTCGACTTTGTGTACATACAGCTGCAATACGCCTGCAATACGCGAGCAATACAGATGCAATACGCCTGCAATACGGGTTGAATCCTGGCGCCAACAGGCCCACAGGGTATCGTTGGCTCTGCTCGGGGACCGCTCAGTGGGCAGGGCAGGGCGCCGCGCTACCTCTGGCGCCGGACGCAACGCGGAGGCCCCATGCGACACGTCTTTCTTGTACTCGCGATCATCGGAACGGTGGTTCCGATGTACTATTTTGTCTCTTGGTTCAATGAGTTCGGCTGGGACATCGGCGCGATGGTCGACGCCTGGAATGTCAACGACGCGACGACGGGGCTGGTCTATGATCTCACCATCGCCTTCGCGGCGCTGGTCATCTGGATCATCTGGGAGACGGTGCAGAACGGGCGTTGGATCAACCTGATCGCCATCCCGGCGTCCTTGTGCATCGGTGTCAGCTGCGGGCTGCCGCTCTACCTGTGGCTTCGCTCGTCAGACAGGTAAGGCACTGAGCTTTAGGGGCTTTTCCTCAGTCCCTACTCACCCGCGAGGGCTCGGAAGAACGCCTCGATCTCTCGGGTAGCCGAAATGTCCTGGTTCGTCTCGCCGACGATGCGAGTACCCAGCCGTGAGGGCGTGGATCCTGGCCATGTGTGCCCTCCGCCGTCGACCACGTAGTGGATGAGGGGTGCCTCGCAGTCCACATACTCGCGCCGAACCACGGTGGAACCGTCGTCCGGCGCTCGATCAGGAACGGCCGTCTCGTTGAAGCCCGAGCAGCCGTTGCGGACAGACAACGTCGCCAGCGTCTCGTCCACCGGCTCGACCCATCCCCGATCACGCACCAGAAGCGACCATCCCCCAATCCGGCCCCCACCAGGCGGCATCAGATCATCCTCGGTCCCGTGGATGTAGAGGATCGGTTTCGGAGGACCATCCGGGCAATCCACGCTGCTTGGAAAGCTGGCAATCGCCACGGCGGCGCCGGCAACGAGATCGGGTGCCTGGCAGATCAGGTTCAAGACCATCACACCGCCGATCGAGGGGCCGGCAAAGAATATCCGGTCTGGATCGGCAAATCTCTTGTCAGCCAGCTCTGCGATCAACTTGCGAAGGAAGCCGATATCGTCTGCTGTATCGTAGGGGTCACCGTTGAAGTCCGTACGCCCGTCGTTCCAGTCATCGATGGCACTTGGCCAGACCACGATCCAACCTTCGTTGGCCAGGGTCACCCGCGCCTTTCGCCGGATCGTCATCGGCCCCGCGAGCCCACCATGGAGCGCGACGAGGACAGGGGCGTTCTGGGCGCCAGGCCCAAAATCGATGACAGCTTCGCGTTGCAGGCCATCATGTTCGATCACGAGACGCCTTGTCTCGACCGCATCGACGGCAGTGGTTGTGGTGACAACCAGGGCAAGGGCGATGAGAAGGCGCATAACAAGTCTCCCGGGGGCTCCATGCTGCGCCGAGAGATAGGATCGTTTTGTGGATCGGACAGAGCACCCGGTGCGCTTGCATTGCACGTTCCAGTGAGGCGCCGCCCCTGGAGCAGCCCATCCACCCGCACGCCGGGCCCTGAGATCACACGATACGGTTGGTAATCTCGCCCAGACCTTCGACCGCCACCTTGATCTCGTCGCCCGGGACCAGCTTGCCGACACCTGCCGGTGTCCCTGTCATGATCAGGTCCCCTGCAGCGAGCCGCATGGAGCGGGAGATGAACGAGATCACCTCTGGCACCGACCAGATCATCTGGCCAAGATCTCCTTCCTGGCGCAGATCCCCGTTCACCCAGCTCTTCACATAACCTTTCTCGAGGATTCCTGTCCGCGCGACGGGGACAACCGGTCCGATCACCGCAGAGCCGTCGAAACCCTTGCCCCAGTCCCAGGGCCGGCCCATTTTCTTGGCGACGCCCTGAACGTCCCGGCGGGTAAGGTCGTTGCCGACAGCATATCCCCAGATGTGGCTGTTCGCGTCCGCCTCGGCGATGTCGCGCCCGCCCTTGCTGATGGCCACGACCATCTCACCTTCGTAGTGCAGATCATCGGTTTCTGGCGGGAAGCCGATATCTTCGCCAGCGTGGCTGATCTCGGACGGCGGTTTGCCGAAAAAGAAGGGGGGCTCGCGGTCGGGATCAAAGCCCATCTCGCGCGTGTGTTCGGCATAATTGCGCCCGACGCAGAATATCCGACGGACCGGAAAGCGGACATCGGAACCTGCAACAGCAACGGATGGGATGGGCGGCGGCGCGAATACGTAGTCTTGCATGGGGGGTCCTCGCAGTAGGGTGAGAAGGTCCTCCTAGACCAAGCATCCAAGACTGCCAAGCCGGGGCAAGGATCGGGGCTGATTATCGGGTGGTTGTGCTTTCGTCGGAATCCGGCTCATATCGACCCAGGGGCAACATTCCCCTGGCGTCGGATGCGCGAGGCGTGCGGCGCGCACGAAAACGACAGGGAGCATTCACATGGATCGTCGTAAGTTTCTGACTACCACGGCCCTTGCCGGTGCCGGTGCCACCACCCTCGCGGCACCTGCCATCGGCCAGGGTGCGCTGGAGATGGTGATCGTCTCGTCCTGGCCGCGGGATTTTCCGGGCCTGGGCACGTCGGCGCAGCGGATGGCCGCCAACATCACCAAGGTCTCCGAAGGCAAGATACAGACCCAGTACTTTGCGGCGGGCGAGCGGGTGGGCGCCTTCGATGTGTTCGACGAAGTCGCCAGCGGCAACAGCCAAGCCTACACCTCGGCCGAGTACTACTGGAAGGGCAAGCATCCCGGTTGGGCGTTCTTCACCTCGGTGCCGTTTGGCCTGACGTACACCGAGCGTTCGGCATGGCTGAAGTACATGGACGGTCAGGCGCTCTGGGACGAGTTGGCCGGCGAGTTTGGTCTGAAAGGACTGCCTTGCGGGTCGACCGGATGTCAGATGGGCGGCTGGTTCAACAAGCTGATCGAGACACCGGATGACCTGAAGGGTCTGAAGATGCGTATCCCAGGCCTTGGCGGTGACGTCATGGCGAAGCTGGGCGCTTCCCCGGTCTCTCTGCCGGGTGGTCAGATCTACGAGAACCTCGTATCCGGCGCGATCGAAGCAACCGAGTGGGTTGGTCCCTACAACGACTACTTCATGAAGTTCTACGAGGCCGCCAAGTACTACTACACACCGGGCTTCCACGAGCCGGGTGGGAACACGGCGTTCACCATGAACGCCTCTTGGTGGGGTGCCCGGACAGACTGGGAGAAGGCCGTCATCACGACCTGCGCAATGGAAGAGCAGGCCAACATGATGGACGAGCTGAATGCCCGCAACGGCGAGTACCTCGCACGGATGATCCGTGATCACGGCGTTGAGTTGCAGGAGTACTCGGACGAGATCTACGAGGCCTTCGGTGAAGCGACGGACGAAGTGTTCGAGGAAACCCGTCAGCACAGCTCGATGGCGGAGAAGATCTACCAGAGCTTCCTGGCAGCGCGCGAGTCCACGGGCAATTGGATGGCGATCTCGGATATCTCCTACTCCGCGAAACGTAACGCGGTGCTGGGCATCGGTTGAGTTTCATCCCAAGAAGCGCACGGGCCTCGCAAACGGGCCCGTGCAGGCGAATTTGGGTGATTCTGGTGCCCGAAAACGATCTGCCGCTTGCCAATCGATCAAACAGGGCAGCGAAGATCTGGCTTTCGCTGTCCAGTTTTGGCGCATTGTGCCCTAAGAGATAGCAACAGCGGGCTCAACGCACGCGAACGTCAACGCTGAATCCGTTGAATCTGGCTTGTTCGTGCCGGAACGTGCTTCCCCCAAGTGTAAATTATGCTAACTGGCCGCGGATAGCCGCGCAGGCGGCCGATAAGAGCAATTGACAGGAGAGATCACATGGATCGCCGTTCGTTCATCAGGAACGCAGGGCTTGCCGGCGCCGGCGCAACTGCCGCGCTTGCCGCACCCGCCATCGCCCAGGGCGGAAAGACGATGACCATTGTCGCGACCTGGCCGCGCGACTTCCCGGGGCTCGGCACCGGGGCGCAGCGGCTTGCACAGCGCATCACCGACCTCAGCGGCGGCTCGATCAAGACCGAGTACTTCGCCGCCGGCGAGCGTGTTGGCGCCTTCGACTCGTTCGACGAGGTCGCCTCGGGCAATGCACAGGCCTACCACGCCGCAGACTACTACTGGAAAGGCAAGCACCCCGCCTGGGCGTACTTCACCGCCGTGCCGTTCGGTTTCGTCTATACCGAGATGTGCTCGTGGCTCTACCACATGGGTGGCCAGGGCCTCTGGGACGAAGTGGCCGGCGAATTCGGCCTGAAGTGTCTGCCTGCAGGCAACACAGGCGTCCAGATGGGCGGCTGGTTCAACAAGGAAATCGAGAGCCCCGATGACCTGAAGGGCCTGAAGATGCGTATCCCAGGCCTTGGCGGCGACGTCATGGCCAAGCTGGGTGCATCGCCGGTTTCTCTGCCGGGCGGCCAGATCTACGAGAACCTCGTTTCGGGTGCGATCGATGCAACCGAGTGGGTAGGCCCCTGGAACGACTACTTCCTGAAGTTCTACGAAGCTGCGAAATACTACTATTACCCCGGCATGCACGAGCCGGCCTCGCAGTTGTCGCTGGGCATCAATGCCGAGTTCTGGGGCTCGCTGACCGACTCGGAGAAGCAAGTCGTCGAGTATGCCTGCGGCTACGAGCAGAACTACGGGATGGCCGAGTACAACGCGAACAACGGTGCGTTCCTCGCCAAGCTGATCACCGAGCACGGCGTCGAACTCAAGCGCTTCAACGAGGAAGTCTACGAGGCGTTCGGCGAGGCGTCCCAGGAGGTCTTCGAAGAAACGCGCGAGCACTCGGACCTTGCCGCTCGCGTGCACGACAGCTTCGTCGCGGCGCGTTCCGATGTCGGCGGCTGGATGAACCTCTCGGACAGCCCCTACCTCAACGAGCGCAACCGTGTGCTCGGCCTTTGATCTGCGGCTGAAATGACTTTTGGGGGCGCGGCGAAACCGCCGCGCCCCCTTCGCCATTTGTCGTCAGCGGCTGTACCGGCTGTTCACTACGAAAGGCGTCTGATCGGACGAGCAGGGGGGGCGATATGGTGGCCACGACCGATACAATGACCGTGTCTGCGAGCCCGGCGAGAGGTGTGCGCGCCTTTGCCTGGGTTATGGTGTCAGCGACCTTCGCATACCTGATCGCCAACTACCTGCTTGTCTGGCACGAGGTGCCCAGCCCGTCATCCCTGTTCTCGGGAGAGATGCTGGCAGTCGTGCCCACGACCATCTACGCGTTGGCGCTCGCCTTGCCGATCTTCATGGTGATGCGAACGCCCGAGACGACCTTGCGCGCCGATTCCGCCCGCATCTCGGGCATTGCCCGTTTCATCATCCGCGCCGCTTTCTGGGGCGTGTTCCTTGTCGGTCTGGCCGATGCAGCAGTCTCTTTCCTGCGGGTCGAGGAGATGCTGGCAGGGTTTGTGGGACAGGAAACCGCCGACGGTTGGAATTTCAACAAGAACCGCGGGCCGGAGCTTCATGGCCCGCTGATCCTCCTCGGTATCGTGATCGCGGCCCTGACCCGCAGCGCCCTTGGCTTTCAATGGCTTGCGCTGCTCGTCGTGATCGCCGAGCTGAACATCGTGCTCTTTCGCTTCATCTTCTCCTATGAGCAGGCGTTCATGGGTGATCTGGTGCGCTTCTGGTACGGTGCCCTGTTCCTGTTCGCGTCGGCCTACACGCTTCTCGAGGACGGGCACGTCCGTGTCGACGTTCTCTACGCCGGGATGCGTGACAAGACGAAGGGCTTCATCAACGCCTGGGGCTCGATCATCATGGGTATCCTGTTCTGCTGGGTCATCCTTGTGATGGGGATGGCGACGAAATCGTCGATCATCAATGCGCCGCTTATCAGCTTCGAGGTAAGCCAATCCGGCTTCGGCATGTACGTGAAATACCTGATGGCAGGGTTTCTGGGGGTCTTCGCCGTAACGATGATGCTCCAGTTCTGCGCGTATCTTCTGGAAAGCGTGGCCGATTGGCGGGGTGAGGATGGCTCACGTCTCCACACCCACGACGACGAACTGCCCGTCCATTGAGGACCTGATCCATGGAACTCGTCTTTCTCTTCGTTCTGCTGGTGATCATGGCTGGCGCGTTGGCGTCGGGCTATCCGGTCGCCTTCGCGCTGCCTGGTGCGGCGATTGTCACAATCCTTCTGGCTGCGGGCACGGGCCTTCTGTTCGAGGCGGACTCGTCAGCGTACTTCGCCCAGGGCGGCCCCTGGGAGTGGTTGTCGGCCGGTGTGACCAACTTTCGAGGCGTCTATTGGGAGGTCGAACGCGATACGCTGATCGCAATCCCGTTGTTCGTCTTCATGGGCATCATGCTGCAGCGGTCCAAGATTGCCGAGGATCTGCTGCTCACGATGGCACAGTTGTTCGGCCCCATTCCGGGCGGTCTGGGCATCTCTGTCGTCTTCGTCGGCGCGTTGCTTGCAGCCACGACAGGTATCCTGGGTGCGACTGTGGTTGCGATGGGCCTGATCTCGTTGCCCGCAATGCTTCGGAACAAGTACTCGAGCCCGCTGGCCACAGGCACGATCGCCGCCTCCGGAACGTTGGGCCAGATCATCCCGCCGTCGATCGTGCTGATCATCCTTGCAGACCAGTTGTCGTCGGCCGTCGATCAGGCGCAGACACAGCGTTCGAACCTGTTCAAGGACTCGACGGGCGAGCTGTCCATGCCGTCGGAGTTCGCGGTCTCCTCGACGTCGGCAGGGGACATGTTCCTGGGCGCAATGATCCCCGGGCTCGTGCTCGTCGGCCTCTACATGCTCTACATTCTGGTCATCGGGCTGCTGCGCCCGAAGATGGCGCCTTCTGTGCCGTTCGAGCAGAAGATGGATCTGCAGCTCCTGGGCAAGGTTGCGCTTATCCTGATCCCGCCGCTGACGCTCATTTTTGCCGTGCTGGGCTCGATCATCGCGGGGATTGCAACGGTAAACCAGGCAGGCGCGATTGGCGCGATCGGTGCCACGATCATGGCCGGTTATCGCCTGCACTCGGGACGCCGGGGCGCGTTCATTCCGGTGATCATTGCGGTGCTCTCGCTCGCCACGATCTTCTGGGTGACCTCGACCTATGATCTGAACATCCGCAACGTGACCACGGCCGAGGACAGCTTCGGCATCACGGTCGCGGCGGTAGCGGTCGGGTTCTTCATCTTCTCGGTTGCGTGGTCGCTGATCCGCACCTTCCGCACCGACGATACGCTCAACGGGGTGATGATCGACACGGCCAAGACAACCTCGCTGGTGTTCATCATTCTGCTGGGCGCGGCCATGCTCACCTCGGCCTTCCGCGCGTTTGGCGGCGAGGAACTGGTCAAGGAGTTTCTGACATCGCTGCCGGGCGGTTTCTGGACCCAGTTCATCATCGTCATGGCGGTGATCTTCGTCCTCGGCTTCTTCCTCGACTTCATCGAGATCGCCGTGGTCGTGGTGCCGATCGTCGCACCGATCCTGCTGATGGAACCCTCGGCGAACATCACGGCCGTTTGGCTGGGTGTCATGATCGGCCTGAACATTCAGACGAGCTTCCTGACCCCGCCCTTCGGTTTCGCGCTCTTCTATCTCCGGGGTGTCGCACCGCGGGAGGTGAAGACCATCGACATCTACAAGGGCGTGATCCCGTTCATCTTCCTTCAGCTATCGGCGTTGGGCATCGTCGGCTACACGCCGAGCCTCGTGAACTACCTTCCAACCCGGATCTCGCTTCTAGGGGAACAGGCCCCGCCACCGGTCAACCCACGCCTCCAGTATTGCATGGAGGAGTACATCGCTGGTGAGTTCGAGACGCGCGGCGACGCCATTCGCGCAGAGATAGCCAAAGTCCAGACACTCGATCTGTCGGGATTGCCCGAGGATATCCGCGAGGATCTGGACGAGGCATTCGGCAAGGCTGAGAGCGCCTTCGACCAGATGGCGGCCATTACCTCGGCGGAAGCGGCCGTTGCCGAAGCGGAACCCGCCTATCGGCCCCTTCACGTCAAGGTTCGTCGCCTCGAGCGGGATGCGGCCCGTCTGCGGGACGATATCGAGTATCTCGAGCGTCGGCTGACGCAGTTGCGCAGCACTGAACCCGATAGCCCGGAGATCCCGGAATATGAGGCCAAGGTCATTGCCGAGAAGGCCGAGATCGAGGAACTTCTGGCCCAGATTCCCGAGGAATGGGACCCCAGGCACGACACCTTCGCCAAGCTGACCAAGGCCGAGGTTGACGCCCGCCGCGCCTACCGCAGGACCGTGGATGACGCGTTCGAGCCGATCAGTGAACTGCAGATCACGCTCGCGGCCACGGATGCGCTTGTCGCGCTGGAGCAGGACATCGTTCAGCTTCGGGCAGACATTCCCACTGGCGAGCCAGAGGCGCTGGTGACGCGGCTCGAGGCGCTTCGAAGTGCCCTGCGCGACGCCGAGGCGAGCCGGGACACCGTCAAGGGTGTCTCTGACGCGCGGAGCGACCTGCGCCGAAACCCGGATCCGGAGGCTGCCGCCGTGGCTCTGGACGGCACGCTGGAGGCGTTCAGGGCTGAAGTGACCTGGCGCCAGGCAGCTGCGCGGGATGTCCTTCCGGCGCTCGAAACCTACTCGGCAGCACTTGGCGATACCATCGGTCTGCGCCAGCAGGACCGTCTGCCACGGGCTCAGGCGCTCTACGTCGCCAGCTGTGCCTCGAACCACCGCGACATATCGCTGAACTTCTGATCTGGAGCGGGTTTACACCCACCCGACGGATGACAGCGATCTCCAAAGCGTTATCTTCCCCCGCGACAGGGGAGGGTTCCATGAACGATGCCGTAAAGACCGCCGCCACGACCTCGATGAAGGGGGGCGGGTACTACAGCCAGTCGACGCAGGGGGCAAAGCACGCCATCGACAATGCGACCGGCATGTTGCTGGACGCCGTCGCTTCCCTGCCGACACCGGAAGCCGGCCGACCCCTGCGTCTCGCGGACTACGGGGCTGCGGACGGCGGAACGTCGAAAGCGGCAATTCGCGAGGTTGTTGCTGCGGTTCGTTCGCGGTTCCCGCATCAGGAGATCGAAGTCACCTACACGGATCTAGCGTCGAACGATTGGAGCCAGCTCTTCAAAGCCATGCAAGGTCTCGATGGTTCCAAGCACACCTATTGGTCCGAGTTCGATGGCGTCTTCGTGACAGGCTGCGGGATCGGGTTTCACCGCCAGCTGGTGCCGTCGGGGATGCTTGATCTGGGGTTCTCCGCGACGGCGATGCACTATGTCTCGGAACGCCCGTGCGAAATCACCACCCACGTCCACCACGTCGGCGCCGAAGGCGAGGAGCTTGCCGCTTTCGACCGCCAGGCAGCCGCTGACTGGGAGCGGATCCTGCTGGGCCGCGCGGCCGAGCTTCGCCCGGGCGGGCGGCTCGTGATCCTGAGCTTTGGGAAAGACGAGCAGGGCCGCTATCTGGGCGGCACCGGCGGCGTCGACATGTTCGACACCTTCGACATGCTTTGGCGGCGGTTGGCAGACGCCAACATGATCTCTGACGACGAGTACAGGGCAGCCACTTTCGCACAGGTTTACCGCACGCCCGACCAGTTCACCGCGCCGCTGACAGACCCGGCTTCCCTGGTGCACAAGGCAGGGCTCAGGTTGGTATCGATGCACACGGGCCTGACGCCGTGTCCGTATCGCGCCGCGTTCGACGCAGCGCCGGAGATGGGCACGCGCGCCTTCGCCCAAAGCTACATCCCCACGCTGCGGTCATGGTCTGAAACCGTGTTCCTGAACGCGCTCTCGACAGCTCGCCCCGCGGAGGAGCGTGCTGCGATCGTCGATGCGTTCTACCAAAGCTACGAGGACCTTGTTGCGGATCAGCCCGATGGTCATGCAATGGACTACATCCACTGCTACCTCGCGATCGAGAAAGTCGGCTGACGTGGCGCTTAGTTGACCCCAACTTCCATGCGTTGAAGGGCAAGTTGGGCTTGGCGCCCGGTCTCGCCGTCTCGGTCCAGTGCAATAGCCTCGAGCAACGACATCCGCGCGGCAGGCTTGTCCCCCAGCCGTGCTTCGACTCGTCCACGCTCCAGCCAAGCTTCAGGCAGTTTGTCGTCGACCTCAGTGGCAAAGACCGCGTCATCGCGTGCTGCCACCAGCGCCCCCAAGATCCGTCGCGCCGCTGCACGGCGGATCAGGAACCGCGCCACCGGCTGACCGGTTGCAAGGGCTGCATTGAAGTCCGCGACCCCACCCTCCAGGTCGCCCTGGTCGACCCGCACAGCACCGCGCAATGCCAGCGCGCTTCGCGCGTTCGGCATCAGCCGCAGCGCCTCTGTTGCGGCCAGCCCTGCTGCCGCTGGTTCCTCCAGGACGAGCAGTAGTTCGCCTGCCTGAACCAGCACGTCGACCCGGGCCTCGGCCGACAGCTCGGTTTCCTCGGCGGCCAGGTCCAGCAACTCGTCGACAGCCTGGCTCTGAGCGCCAACCGCAACCAGAGCCAGTGCGTAGCAATGGCGGGCCCCTGCTCCACCGTCACCATAACGAACCCATTCACCGGCCAGCCGCACGGCGTCTTCAGGTGCCGTTTCGACCAGATCGACGCAGGTATCGTAGTCCTGAATGCGCTCCGGTGACGACGTGGCAGGGCTCGCCAGCAACGCCAGGATCAGCGCAAAACTCCCCGTTCGCATTCTCACGTTCCCAAGCTAGGTTGCCCGCGATCCCTAACCCGAAACGCCTGGAGGCGCCATGTCCGTTCGTCCCGTTCTACTCAGTTTCGGACATGGCTATTCGGCGCGGGCACTGGCGCGCCGGCTTTTACCGGATGGCTGGCGCGTGATTGGCACGACACGGTCGGACGAGAAGGCCGCGACGCTGGCAAAAGAAGGCGTTGAGCCAGTGCTTTGGCCACCCGACGACCCGTCTGCGCTGTTTGCCGGGGTGAGCCATGTCCTGATCTCGGCCGGACCAGATGCCGAGGGTGATCCGGTTCTGCGCCACTGTGGGGCTGCCGTTCGGGAGCACGCTGCGTCTTTGAGCTGGGTTGGATATCTGTCGACCACCGGTGTCTATGGCGATCGCCAAGGTGGTTGGGTGGATGAGGCCTCTGAGTGTGTCCCAGCGACAGCCAGAGGCCGTGCGCGCGTCGACGCCGAGACGTCATGGCAGGCGATCCCCGGCCTACCGCTCCACATATTCCGGCTCGCCGGGATCTACGGCCCCGGGCGCGGCCCCTTCTCCAAGGTCCGAAATGGTACAGCGCGGCGCATCGTGAAGGACGGGCAGGTCTTCAGCCGCATCCATGTCGAGGACATCGCATCGGTACTGGAAGCCTCGATCGCTCAACCGCGTGCCGGTGCCATCTACAACGTCTGCGACGATGATGCCGCGCCACCGCAGGACGTGATCGCGCACGCTGCCGAACTGCTGGGGTTGCCACTCCCACCGGAGGTCCCGATCGCCGATGCCGAGATGTCGGCCATGGCGCGTTCGTTCTACGCGGAGTCAAAGCGGGTGTCGAACCGGCTGATCCGCGAGGAGCTCGGCGTTGACCTCAGATACCCCAGCTATCGGGAGGGATTGGCGGCTCTGCTGGAAGCGGAAGGCTGAGACCGGCCGCCCCTTTGCCTAGTCGGCAACATAATGCACGATTGCCTCGCCAGCTGCCATGCCCGGCCCGGCCCGGTCCAACCGCAAGTGGGCCAAGCCCGCGCCGTTGGCGTTTGTGAACAGCGTCCCTGCGGGTTTGCCATTCGCGCTGATCGGCGTGCCCGGTGCTGCTGCACCCTCGACCTCAACCCTGACCAGGCCTTTGCGCAGCTGCGTCTTGTGCTTCATGCGGGCGGTGACTTCCTGCCCGACATAGCAGCCCTTGCGGAAATCGACGCCGCTCAGGCGGTCCAGCCCTGCCTCCAGAATGTAGGTGTCGTCGGCGATCAACTCGACGCCGGTCTCCGGCACCCCAAGCGTCACGCGCAAAGCATCGTACTCCGACGCGTCGGCGACCCGGACACCCATGCTGTCCAAAGCGTCGACAACCTCCGGACCATACACCCTCCAGCCCAAGTCCTTCAGCCGTGGATCGGGCACCGCAAACAGGTCTCCACTTGGCGCGCCACCCCAAACCTGGGCCACCTGCCACGGAGGTCCTGAGACAACCTTGGCATCCCGCCGCATGCAATAGAGCATCAGCCGCTGTGCCAGATCGCGCGCCCGCGCTGCCTGAACGTCGATCAGGATCCTGTCATCACCCACATCCAGCAGGAAGAAATCGAAGAGGTACTTGCCCTGCGGTGTCAGCAACGCGGTGTAGACGGCCGTTCCCGGTGACAGCGCCGCCACGTCGGAGGTCACGACGCCTTGCAGGACATCGCGGGCGTCCGCGCCTTCCATGGCGATGACGCCGCGGTCGGCCAGCACGTATCCTGTCATCTCGCTCATGCAACATAGATAGACGTGACAGGCCGCCCACGCCAGAGCTATACGGTGGCCATGTCGCGTCATCCCATTGAAACGCCCGATGGCGCCCCTGTCTCCGTCATCATTCCAACGCTGAATGCTGCCGACACCCTCGGACCCTGCCTGGGAGCGCTGGGCGAGGCGGTGATGGATGGCGTGATACGAGAACTGATCCTTGTGGACGGTGGGTCCGAAGATGCGATCGAGGCAGTCGCCGACGATGTTGGCGCCGTGTTCCTCAAGGCACCCCGAGGGCGCGGATCCCAACTCGCAGCGGGCGCGCGCATCGCTCAGGGGAGCTGGCTTCTGTTCCTGCACGCGGACAGCGTGTTGGGGGTTGGTTGGGCCGCCGCCATACGTGCCCACATGCAGCAGACGCCTGACAGGGCTGGGTACTTTCGCGTCAGGTTCCAGTCGGAGGCGCAGATGGCCAGGATCACCGCGGGCTGGGCAAACCTTCGCGCCCGGGTCTTTGGGCTACCTTACGGGGATCAGGGCCTTCTGATTTCACGTACAGCGTATGACGCCATCGGTGGTTTCCCCGAGATCCCATTGATGGAGGATGTCGCCCTCGTCCGCCGTCTGCCGCGCCGTCCACGCGCGATACCGGTCGTCATCGAAACGTCGGCAGAACGCTTTGAACGCAACGGCTGGATTGCACGCGGGGCGGGGAACCTGTGGCGATTGGTGCGATATCTTCTGGGTGCCTCACCCGAGCGGCTCGCGCAGCGCTATGACCGATAGGCGGGGTCGGCGCACGCGCCCGACCGTGGTGATCATGGTGAAGGAGCCGCGGCCCGGCAGGGTCAAGACCCGGTTGGGACGCGACATTGGACAAACTGTGGCCACCTGGTGGTTCCGCCACCAGGTTCGGCGACTGGTGCGACGGATCGGGAGAGACCGCCGTTGGGACTGCGTGCTGGCAGTGGCGCCGGATACCGCGCTTGGCACGCGGGCCTTGCCAGAGGGCATGAGAAGGACGCCGCAAGGTAGAGGCGATCTCGGCCAACGCATGATCCGTCAGTTGGACCGTTTCCGGCCCGGGCCCGTCCTCGTCGTCGGTGCAGACATCCCAGGCCTGGGGGCACGCGAGGTTGCGGGCGCACTTGCGGCCCTGCGTGGCCACGACACGGTGATCGGTCCCGCGCCTGACGGCGGCTATTGGCTGATTGGGGTCAGAAGCGGTCTCTCTCTGCGCCCCGAGGCACTCGATGGGGTGCGCTGGTCTGGTCCACATGCGCGGCACGACACGTTGCGCGCCCTCGGCAACTACCGCATCGCGATCGCTGCCGAACTGGCGGATGTCGACACGGCGGAAGACCTTCGCAGTCCGGGTTGATCTCAGGTCCAGGCAGGTGGATGCGTGCCGAGCGGGACGGGAGGGGTTCGCCATGTCGGGGGTGTCACCGACAAATCGCGAGCAGGGCGCATGGCCCGCACCCGCCCAAACGCAGTGTTCATCTCCTCGAGCAGATGGACGGCGGCTGCGTGGGTGGGGTTGTTCGACGGCGGGGCGCTCTCCGGCCCAAGCAGATCGGCCTGCTCCCAGACCCACATGGCATTGCGGGCAAGGCTGAGATCCGCCTCCCAGCCCCCGCCCTCGGTCAATCGCCGTGCCAGCGCAACCATCGCGGCGACAGCGCCTAGGTATCCGCCCAGGTAGTCCAATGGCTGGCAGGGTAAGCGCCCGGGCTCGTCATCCCCATCGGTCAGGCCCGTCGCGGCCTGTACATATGTGTCGTACCCGCGCCGCCCGCCCCAGGGACCGTCTGGCCCGAAGGCGGAGAGGCGCACGTGGACCAGTGCCGGGTTGAGCTCCCGCAGGGCCTCTGCTCCGAAGCCCTTTCCAGCCAGCGCACCTGGACGGTAGGCGTCGATCAGCACATCGGCCTCCCGGATCAGGTTTGCCAGCGCCGCGCGCCCATCGCTCTCCCGCAGATCAGCGAAAGCCGCGCGCTTGTTCACGCCGGTATCGATGACGAGGCTGTCGAAGGATGGTAGGTGGGGTCCCGAGATGCGCATGACATCGGCCCCGTGCTCGCCAAGCGTCTTGCCGATGGTCGGACCGGCAATGACCCGGCTGAGGTCAAGCACGCGGACCCCTGACAGCGGTGCCTCGCCGGCTTCAAAGGGACCTGCCGCTGCGTCCCCGACCCGTGTCAGCGCAACGACCGGACCCTGGGCCAGAACGGCGCGTTGGGGATGGGCCTGCCACTCAGCGCGCGAGCGCTGTGCAATGCCGCAGGCCCCTGCCACCTGGGCGGTTTTCTCGATCTCGAATCGGGAGAGGCCGGCGAAGCGCGCCCTGACGGCCTCGGG
Source organism: Pseudomonadota bacterium (assembly GCA_039033215.1). GTDB lineage: Bacteria > Pseudomonadota > Alphaproteobacteria > Rhodobacterales > Rhodobacteraceae > Thermohalobaculum. The sequence continues at coordinate 66,998 of JBCCDA010000008.1, forward strand.
GTCGTTCGCTAGCCCGAAGGCGTCGAGCAACCGGTCCCGTAGGTGCGCGAACTGACAGTGGGTATAGACCCAGCCATCCGCCGCCCGGTGGTAGCCGGTCAGTGGATCCCAGCTCACGGCCGTCTCGTCATCCACCGTGAGGTATGCCGCAGACGTCATCGACAGCGAGGCAGCCCAGCGATCGACTTCGACGGTTTGCTCCGGCCCGCCCCGCAGCCGGTGGAGATGCGCGGCTGCGAGCCCGACCAGGCTCTGCGCCGCCGCCGCCATATCCGCAATCGGCAGGGTTGTTGCCAACCCTGTTGGAGACTGGTGAACCGTCAGCCTATCCCAGGGTGGGTCGTGCCAGCCCAGATCCGCCGCCAGCAAAGCCCCGATGCGGTGGGCAGGCGTCACTCGGCCACTCCGGGCTTGAGTGTCATCACCCCCACAGCCCCGGCTCGGGCATCATCTTTCGAGAGTGACATCGGGATCATGTCACCCCGGGCCCAGATCTCGGAGAGATGGTCGTAATACTTCGAGAACGGATGCCCGCTCTGCCCCGTCGAGATGACCATCAGCGAGCGATCGAGATCCGCAAAATCGTAGACGACCCTCAGACCCGCCGCGTGGACATTGCGGAACGGATTTTCGCCGCGGCCGGCGGTCAGCCCGCGCAGCAATGTGTGGTTGCCGCCTCCCGTCTCCTGCTCGATATTGAACAAGAGCCCCAGCGGCTGCACGTATCCGAACGGTGTGTGACGGTGAATGGCCACATGTTCGGCCCCCCAGCGCCAGGTGTCGGGCGAAGCCCCATAGTCACGCGATAGGCGCGCGAGCGCATCATCCAACGCGATCGAGGCGATGTCCTGACAGGTCTCCCTTTCGGGCGTCTTGGTCACGTCGCACCAGATCCCGGCGCCGTCGATGTCGCGAAACACCCTCTCGACGAACAGCGGGCGTGGCCCCTCGAACGTGTTGAAAAGCGAGCCGAGCTCGTCCTGCGCAAGGCGCCGCGTCAGCGCCCGAAGCCACTCCTTGAAGATCAGGGGTTCCGCCGCATGCTGATCCATGGCCCCGTTCCACTCGGCCAGAAGCTCCAGCGCACGGCGGCGTAGCGGATCCTCGACGAGCGGTGTGCCCTCGCGCCACCACAGGTCGCGAGCTATCAGCGGCAGGACCGCCCGTGCCATTTCCGAAACCGCATCGTTCTGCAGCGCCACGAACCCGTCGCGTGAGTGGAAGCCCCGTGCTCCAAGTTCTTTCTGGATCCTGTGAATGCGGTAAGGGGGCGCCCAGTCGAAACTGAGGTGTCGGGGATAGTCGGCATCGGTGACCCTGTTGTTGGCATTCGCGACAGCACCGTTGGCCGGTCGCAGCACCCGGGGATGCACCTCGAAGGGCCAGAAGCCGTCCCAATCGTTTTGCGGGACTGCCCCGCCCGACGGCACCCGGCCCTGGCTGAGACTGGTCGGTTGGCGCCGGGGGAGGCGCCCAGCGACAACCATTCCGACACCAGCGCTATCAGCTAGCATCAGGTTCTGCACCGGGGCCACGGCGCTGGAGGCGGCATCGACCCCTTCCTCCACGGACTGGGCCATCATCACACCAAGTCCCGCCGTCATTGTCGGGTCGTCATCGCTGAGCGCGGTCCATGCCAAGGCAGTGACGTGGCCCTCCGGCGTGACGAAATTGGCATCGAACTGTCGCCCGGTGAGGACAGGGCCGTGCCGGCTTCTGCGCACAACCTCCGTCTCGGTCAGTTGGCCGTCGATCTCGATGCGGATCGCCCGGGTCTCGAACGCGGCCCACGACCCATCGGGCAGCAAGTATTCGTCCGGATTGTCGGGGTTCAACCGCTCAACATAGAGATCCTGATCATCGACGTTCGTTGTCGTCAGACCCCAGGCGAGCTCTTCGTTGCGGCCGATCAGCACAAGCGGCGTACCCGGCAACGTGCCGCCGATCACGGCCAGTCCGGGGGCCCGCACGGAGGCGAGATACCAGACCGATGGCGCGGAGAGCCAAAGGTGAGGGTCGTTCGCCATCAGCGGCTTGCCGGAAGCCGTGCGCGTGCCGTCCACCGCCCAGGCGTTCGAGGCGCCCGCCATCTCGGGCCAGGGCGCGATGCCGAAGGCCGCCAGCATCTCGTCCACCTCGCGGTCCAGTTCCGCGCGGTCGGCCCCAGGCAGTACCACCGTGGGCCGCTTCGGGGCGATGACGGCCGGGATAGGGTAGTCCGGCAGGATGTCTTGAACGCGTTCTGGCGGGAGTGCCAGCATTGTCCGGGCGCGGCGCACTTCCGTCACGGCGGCACTGGACAGCCGCAGCGCCATCAGCTTCAGGATCGCAAGGCTGTCCGCTGCCGTCCACGGCGACAGCGCGATCGGGAAGGCGAAGAACTCCGGCGCACCGCGGCCCAGCGCTTCGGTGTTCACGTGCCGAATCCATGCATTCACACCCGCCGCATGGGCTTCGAGGATCTTCTGCGTCTCGGGGCTTTGGGCGGCAAGAGACCGTGAAGCGTGGCCGTAGATATCCAACGTCTTGGCAAGCCGGTCGACCTCCACGGTCCTTGGACCCAGGATCGCCGACAGCCGTCCCTGCGCGGCACGCCGGCTGAGTTCCATCTGCCAGAGCCTGTCCTGCGCCTGCACCAGACCAAGCGCAAAGAAGGCATCCGCCTGAGACGATGCCTCGATGTGCGGAACCGCGTGCGCATCCCGCGTGATCGTGACCGGGGCCGCCAGCCCCTCGACCGTGATCTCTCCCTCGTACTCCGGAAGCGAGCGCGAGATCAGATACCAGGCCATAAGCGCCGCAATCGCGCCGAACGCGACCAATACAACAAAGATCCGCAGCAGCCATTTCAGGATCGCATTCATGCCCGGCGGGGTGTCCTTCGCATCTTCGGGCCCGTGCGAGCTTGGTGCTCTTGACCCGAGCTGCGTCATCGCAGAAGCAGGGCGCGCATTCAACCGAGAGCAGCTATGGGAGGGCGCCGTAATGGCTAAGGTGGCATTTCTGGGACTAGGCGTGATGGGCTATCCGATGGCGGGGCACCTCGCCGCCAAGGGCCACGACGTCACAGTCTACAATCGCACCGGCGCGAAGGCCGAGAAATGGGTGGCCGAACACGGCGGCGCCATGGGCCAACATCCGGTCGAAGCCGTCCAGGGCGCCGAGTTCGTCATGATGTGTCTCGGCAACGACGACGACGTGCGCTCGGTCGTCTATGGCGAGACGGGTGTCCTGGCCGGCATGTCCTCGGGCACGATCCTGGTCGACCACACGACAGCGTCCGCCACGCTCGCTCACGAGCTGAACGACAAGGCCGGCGACAAGGGCATCGGGTTCGTCGACGCCCCGGTCTCTGGCGGACAAGCAGGGGCCGAGAACGGTCAGCTCGCCATCATGTGCGGCGGGGACGAGGCGACCTATGCCAAGGCCGAAAGCGTGATGGACGCATACGCCAAATCCATGAAGCGCCTCGGCGGCACGGGCGCGGGCCAGCTCACCAAGATGGTCAACCAGATCTGTATCGCGGGGCTGGTCCAGGCGCTGTCCGAGGGGCTCAACTTCGCGGTGAAGGCGGGTCTCGACGGTGAGGCGGTGGTCGAGGCGATCTCCGGCGGTGCGGCGGGATCCTGGCAGATGAACAACCGCCACAAGACCATGCTGGCGGACCACTACGACCACGGCTTTGCGGTCGAGTGGATGCGCAAGGATCTCGGCATCGCGTTGGACGAGGCCACGCGCAACGGCGCGCGCCTCCCCGTGACCGCGCTGGTCGACCAGTTCTACGGCGAGGTCACGGACATGGGCGGCGCCCGCTGGGACACGTCCAGCCTGATGAAGCGC
>JBCCDA010000009.1:0-70520 GCA_039033215.1 Pseudomonadota bacterium
CGCGACCGGGTTGAAAACCTCCTCGACCCCGGCACGCCGTTCATGGAGCTGGGGGCGGTCGCCGCCCACGAGATGCACAACGGCGATTGCCCCGGTGCGGGAATCATCACCGGCGTGGGCCGTGTCTCGGGTCGCGAGTGTCTGATCATCTGCAACGATGCGACGGTGAAGGGCGGCACCTACTACCCGATGACCGTCAAGAAGCACCTCCGTGCTCAGGAGGTCGGGCAGGAGAACCGCCTGCCGTGCATCTATCTGGTCGACTCGGGGGGCGGAAATCTGCCCCAGCAGGACGAGATCTTCCCCGACCGCGATCATTTCGGGCGCGAGTTCTACAACCAGTCGCGGATGTCGGCAGCCGGCATCCCGCAGATCGCCGTGGTCATGGGGTCGTGCACCGCCGGGGGCGCCTATGTTCCGGCCATGTGCGACGAGAGCGTGATCGTCCGCGACCAGGGCACGATCTTCCTGGCAGGGCCGCCACTTGTGAAGGCCGCGGTTGGCGAGGTCGTGACGGCGGAGGAGCTTGGCGGCGCGGATGTTCACTCCCGTCTCTCGGGGGTTGTCGACCACCGGGCCGAGGATGACGCCCATGCCCTGGCCATCACCCGCCGGATCGTGGCCGGGCTGAACCGCGAGAAGCGCGTGGATGTGCAGCTCCAGACCCCGGAGGCCCCGGCCTATGATCCCGACGAGATCCTTGGCGTCGTGCCACCCGACTGGCGCAAGCCCTACGATGTGCGTGAGGTGATCGCCCGCGTGGTCGACGGCTCGCGCTTTGACGAGTTCAAGGCGCGGTTCGGCACCACGCTTGTGACCGGTTTTGCCCATATCCACGGCATTCCCTGCGGGATCATCGGCAACAATGGCGTGCTCTATTCCGAAAGCTCGCTTAAGGCGGCGCACTTCATCGAGCTTTGTTGCCAGCGCAAGATCCCGCTGGTCTTCCTGCAGAACATCACGGGCTACATGGTCGGGCAGAAATACGAGGCTGAGGGCATCGCCAAGCACGGCGCCAAGATGGTCCATGCGGTCTCCTGCGCGCAGGTGCCTAAGGTGACCATGATGATCGGTGGGTCGTTCGGCGCGGGGAACTACGGCATGTGCGGCAGGGGCTTCGGCCCGCGTTTCCTCTGGTCATGGCCCAACGCACGGATCTCGATCATGGGCGGGGAACAAGCCGCGGGCGTGCTGGCCACTGTCAAGAAGGATCAGGTCGAAGCACGCGGCGGCACGTTCACCGACGAAGACGCGCGCGCGATCAAGGACCCGATCATTGAGCAGTTCGACCGCCAGAGCCATTGCCTCTACGCCTCGGCGCGGCTCTGGGATGACGGCGTGATCGATCCCCGCAAAACCCGAGACGTTCTGGGTCTTTCGCTCTCAGCGGCACTCAACGCCCCGATACCCGACTTCCACTTCGGCGTCTTCAGGATGTGAGATGCGCAAGACTTTGGACAGGTTTCGCAAGTCGCTTGAGGGCGCCGTGGAGGCAGCGTGGGATCAACTACCCGAGTTCACGCTGAGCTCCGATGTCGAGGTGCCTATCTTTGTCATCCACCATGGACCCACCGCCGAAGATTATGAGATCGTCTGCGATTTCCAGCAGTTCATGACCGTTAACCAATCCGGTTTCTTGAGCCGCCCGTCGCTACGCATTTGGGCCGGGCGCGACGACTTTGCGCGCCACACCTTCGCACGTCATCTCCGTGAGGCATTTTCGGCGCAATTCGAGGCCTTGAGGGACGAGCACCGGGCGGAGCGTGAGCGCCGCCGCTGGGCTCTGCCCGGAGTCGGCGATGTAATCCTCTGGGGCTTGTCCCTGACCGGCGGCGTCCTCGGCTCGCTGTTGCTCTTGGTTGCGACGGAGACTGGGCGCACGGCACTTGATCGGATTGGTGCCATCGTGCGCGGCACTGGCATCGGCCGACTGACTCGGTCTTCATCACCTGAGCAGGAGCTTGAAGCCTTGATCGAGGAGAAGAAGGGCGTGATAGACGCAGGCCTCGCACGACTGGACGTCGCCCTTCATCGTGAGCTCTATACCTATGCTTGGCGCGATCAGCGGCCTGGACCGATGACTGGCATGAAGCGCGATGCTTGGCCACTGCCGGACTTCGTACGCGACAGGATGCACGATTAGATGTTTTCCAAGATCCTCATAGCCAACCGGGGTGAGATTGCTTGCCGTGTTGCCCAGACCGCGCGTCGGATGGGGGTGGCGACGGTGGCCGTCTACTCGGATGCGGATGCTCAAGCGCTGCATGTCGAGGTGGCGGATGAGGCCGCGCACATCGGCCCTGCTCCCGCCCGCGAGAGCTACCTTGTCGCCGACAAGATCATCGACGCCGCCAAGCGCACGGGCGCGCAGGCCATCCACCCGGGCTATGGTTTTCTCTCGGAGAACCCCGATTTTGTTGACGCGGTCGAGGCCGCAGGCCTGACGTTCATCGGCCCCTCGGCCGACGCCATCCGCAAGATGGGTCTCAAGGATGCCGCCAAGCGGTTGATGGAGGACGCAGGCGTCCCTGTCGTCCCGGGCTACCACGGCGCGGATCAGGAGTTTGGCACGCTTGCAGGCGCGGCTGACCGGATCGGCTATCCCGTGCTCATCAAGGCGTCGGCGGGTGGGGGCGGCAAGGGTATGCGCCGGGTGGATGACCCCACGCGGTTTGGCGAGGCGCTGAACGGCGCCAAGCGCGAGGCAATGGCGGCGTTCGGCAACGATCATGTGCTGGTCGAGAAGTATGTCGCCAAACCCCGTCACATCGAGGTGCAGGTCTTCGGCGACGGCACCCGCGCCGTGCACCTCTTCGAGCGCGACTGCTCGCTTCAACGCCGCCACCAGAAGGTGATCGAGGAGGCGCCGGCCCCTGGCATGACGGTCGAGATGCGCGAGGCGATGGGCACCGCTGCCGTGCGCGCGGCGGAGGCCATCGGATACAAGGGCGCCGGCACGGTTGAGTTCATCGTCGATGCCTCGGACGGCCTGCGTGCGGACCGCTTCTACTTCATGGAAATGAACACTCGCCTGCAGGTCGAGCACCCGGTGACGGAGGCGATCGTCGGCCATGACCTCGTCGAATGGCAGCTTCGGGTCGCGGCGGGGGCGGCGTTGCCGGTCTCGCAGGATCAACTCACGATCAATGGCCACGCGTTCGAGGCCCGGATCTACGCCGAAGACGCCACGCGGAACTTCCTGCCGGCAACGGGCACCTTGGCGCACCTGTCGCTGCCAAGTGCGGCGCGCTGCGATACCGGCGTGCGCGCGGGGGATCGGATCACCCCCCTCTATGACCCGATGATCGCCAAGATGATCGTCCATGGACGGACCCGGGCCGAGGCGTTGGGCCGCCTTCGCACGGCGCTGTCGCGGACCGAGGTTGCGGGCACGGTGACCAATGTCGCTTTCCTCGCCGCGCTGGCGGCCCATGCGGGTTTCGCTGCGGGCGATGTCGACACGGGCCTGATCGACCGGAACCTCGAGCGGCTGATCGCCCCGTCGCCCGAGCCGCCTGGCGTTCGCATGACCGCCGCGGTGGTGGCACTGGGGCTGCTCGATCAGACGACGGACGAAGATGTCTGGGGCCAGTTGATCGGCTGGCGGCTTTGGGGTGCAGCGCGCCAGATCGCACGGATCGCCACCGATGGGGACCGGCTTGAGATCCCTGTCGAGACGCACGGCACCTCACGATTTCTGGTCGACCTTGGCGAGGGTCCTCAGGAGATCCATATCTGGGGACCGTCCCCTGACCTCACGATCGAGACCGGCGGTCATCGCAGCAGGCTGACCGCCGTGCGTCACGGCGATACCCTGACCATCTTCGACGACACGGGCGCCTTCGAGTACAGCGTTCTCGACCCCTTCGCGCTCGCGGCAGAGGATCATGCGGGCGGCGACGATGTCACTGCCCCCATGACCGGCGCGGTAAAGGCGGTCCAGGCGGAGCCCGGGGAAGCTGTCAGCAAGGGGACGGCGCTGATCGTGATGGAGGCGATGAAGATGGAGCACACCCTCACGGCGCCCCGGGACGGCACCATCGCCGAGGTCACGGCCGCTGTTGGCGATCAGGTCGAGGAAGGCGCCATGCTGGTGCGGCTGGAGGCCGAGGATGGCTGATCCCGCACCGACTGATCGACCCGCGCTCACGATCTTCGAGATGGGACCGCGCGATGGCCTCCAGAATGAGGCTGCCGCAATCGCCACCGCCGACAAGATCACGCTTGTCGACATGCTGACGGCCTGCGGCTTCTCGAAGATCGAGGTGGCGAGTTTCGTGTCACCCAAGTGGGTGCCCCAGATGGCCGACGGTGCCGAGGTCCTGGCCGGTATCGATCGGCGAGAGGGCGTCGCCTACACGTCCATCTGCCCGAACATGAAGGGCTACGAGCGTGCCGTTGCCGCACACTCTGACGGTATTGGAGTCTTCGGGTCCGCGTCGGAAGGCTTCAGCCAGGCGAACGTGAACTGTGGGATGGAGGAGGCACTGGCCCGCGCGGTCCCGATCGTCGAGCGCGCCGTCTCCGACGGGGTCCCGGTACGCGGCTATGTGTCCTGCGCCGTCGCCTGTCCCTACGATGGCCCGGTCGCGCCGGGCACGACGGCATGGGTCGCGAGAACCCTTGCGGAGGCTGGCTGCTACGAGATCTCGCTCGGCGATACGATCGGCGCAGGCACGCCCGGGACGATCGGGGACATGCTGGACGCCGTCCTTGACGAGCTTCCGCCGGAGCGCCTCGCAGGTCACTATCACGATACCAACGGCCGGGCGCTCGAGAACATTGAGGTTTCGATGTCCAGGGGCATCAGGGTCTTCGATGCCTCGGTCGGCGGGCTCGGCGGGTGTCCCTATGCGCCCGGCGCCAAGGGCAATGTGGCCACAGAAGGTGTCGCGGCGCTGGCAGAACGGCTGGGGTTTGACACGGGACTTGATCCGAAGCTTCTGGCCGAAGCGGCGGCGTTCGCCACGTCACTTAGAAGCGCCTGAGAGTTGCCTCAAGCGTAAGCGTGGGAGAGCGCCAAGTCTCGGAAGGGTGTAGGTGCAGGGCAAGCGTGCGGCGCACCTAGTCCTTGAAGCTGCGGCTCTTCTTCACAATGTCCCAAGCGCGGATCACGCGGGCCAACCGGGCTTCGTCACCGCGCGCACCCCCGTTCATGTCCGGGTGCAGGTCCTTGACCAGTTCGCGGTAGCGCGCACGCACCGCGCCCAGGCTCTCGGTCTCATGCGGCATGCCCAGTGTGTCCATTGCCCGCTGTTCTTCACGGGTCAGCCGACGAAAGCGCCGCTTTGGGGCCTCATCGGTCCGGCCGGGGTTCTGCGTCGCAGAATCACCAAGGACGTCCAGCGGATCTGAAAAGCCCCAGCGTGCCCATGCTTGACCTTCGGTGTGAGGCCATTGCTGGGGGCCGATCTTCGGGCCGTCCTTCAGATCCCAGGTCGGGCGTTCCCAGGTGCGATCTGCACGTGACTGGGCGTCGAGTTCGTCCTCGCTCCAGCCCTCGAAGAAGTTCCACGCCTTGTTGTAGGCGCGAACGTGATCGATGCAGAACCATTTGTACTCGTTCAGCTGCTCGGGCGAAACCGGAGCGCGGTACTTGCCATTGGCCTCGCATCCCGGCCATTCGCATGTTCGGGTTGATGACTCCACCGCACCAGACATGCCGCGCGATCGCGCACGTCTTGCCTTGTCCGCCGAGACGGAGATGTCATAGTGGAATGGAGACCGTGACCGCATGGCATCCGTTTGACTTGGCGATTCCAACAAGAGTACCGGATAGGCCTCATTCGACAACAGGCAATGAAGGGCGATCGTGACCGATGACAATGGCTATGCAGATCGAAACGAAACTCCGAGCGGCGTTCGATCCCGAAACGCTCGAGGTCATCGATGAAAGCGAGCAGCATCGCGGCCACGGCGGCTGGCGCGAGGGGGGCGAGACACACTTCCGCGTCCGCATGATTTCAGGATCCATGTCCGGGCTGTCCCGGGTCGATCGCCAGCGTGCCGTCAACCGGTGTCTGACGGAAGAGCTGGCAACAACCGTTCATGCTTTGGCAATGGAGCTCAGCGCCCCTGGCGACTAGAGCGGACCCTGGGGAGAAGCCACGATGGAAAATCTCGTGAAGACCGTGGCTTCCCTGGCGCTGCTGTTCGCGGCAAGTGGCTGCATCGTCTACACGGTTGCGGACACGGCAGTCGGCGTGACGACGTCGGTGGTCGGCGCTGCAGTGGACGTCACGACGGGCGCCGTCGGCGGCGCGGTCGATCTTGTCACCGATGATGACGATGAGGTGGCACCAGAGGAGCCCGAGGACACCGACGCGGACTGACGTGACCTTCAGAGCCTGACCAAGAAGTGCCGCTCAGCACCCCGCACCCCCTCCCAATCAGGGTGCAGTTCTGGGTGGTTGGGAGGGGGTGCGGGGTGGAGGGAGGACTGTCGAAACAGACTCTCAGTCCGGTCGTCCGCCCTGGTCCGCTGCCAACCTCATGGGAGGCTCCTCGATCGGGAGCGGCTCAAACCGGTCCCGCACACGATCCGCGGCCTTCTCGCGCCGGAACACCAGAACGGCACGGTGGATCTCGCGCGGGCGCGAAAACATTCCGGACTTCTCTTCGACCGGCACCAGATCGGTGCGCAGATACTCCCAGCCCTGGTCAGCTTCGGCCTGAATCACTTCCTGAAGGGCGATGGCCACTCGGTCGGTCCGGGTCTTGGCGCCCTTAGCGCGACGGACTTTCTCCGGAGCGCCCACACACTTGTACTCGTACATCTGCACCTCCCCGCTCGTCTTTGCCCCACGCTCGGTCGACCGCTTTCACCAGATGACAGGCAGCAAGGCAATAGTTGCCCCCGACTCAACGTGAAATTAACGCGCCACAAGGTTTATGGGGCCATGAGTTTCATGCGCTTTTCCGCAGCGCCAGCCGGGCGGCTGAGCGACAGGTCGATCCCCTGGGTAATCTTCGGGGAACGGCCCGAGGTTCCGGACGGGCTTGAAGACAACGCCCTTGCCGGCGTCAATCTCGCTCAGATCGCCTCCAGCCCCGGCGCGCCTATGTTCGAACCCGATTCGATCTTTGGCGCCCACATGGCTGGAAACGAGATCGCCTTCCGGGACGATGGCCCTGTGGTCGTCTTCGTGCACGGCTTCCAGTACGAGCCACGTCGCCCCGTGGTCGCGCGCACGAAAAGCGACAACCCTCACCGTGCGATCTTTCATTTCGACGAGACGCCAGATGGCCCCGGCTCCCTCGAGGAACGCCGACGCCACATCACGCCCTGGTTTGCCCGCGCCATGCTTGAAGCTGGCAGGGGTCAGCCGGACGAGTGTACGGGCCTCGCCGTCGGGTACTCCTACGCATCGTACGGCGGGGTGCCCGAGCGTTTTCTCCCCCGCACCTGGGACCGCGTGCGCACGCGGGCGGTACCCGTGCCCAGGATGGGAAACCTGCCGAAGGTCTACGTGAATGCATATCAGGATGCGGAGAAGGCTGGATTTGGCCTGGCCGCCGTTCTCACGCAGCTCCGGGCAAAGCTGGACGATGAGGGGTTGGAGCACAAGAACATAGACATCTTCTGCCACTCGCTCGGGGTGCGGACCGTGCTGTCGGCGCTTGCCCTGGTCGCGCAGCGCTGGCCGAATGACCTGACGTTGGGGCGGATCGACCGCGTGATCATGCTCAACGGCGCCTGCTACTGGGGGCAGGCGGCCTACGCGCTCGCCAACATCTCCTTTGCCGCGTCCGAGCCGCGTCCGCAGTTCTATAACTTCACGTCACGCAGCGATGATGTGCTCGCCTTCCTCGCCGATCACAAGGTGCCGCAGATCCTGCAGGACGAGGTGATTGAGGAACTGAGCCTCGAGGATCCCAGGCAGAAGTCTCTGCTGCGCGATGGGCGCACGATCGGAATGGCGGGCAAACCGCCGAATGCTCTCTACGAGTTCTTCGGCGAGGACTACTCGGACTGGATCGACATCCCGCTCGACAGTGCCCACGTTGCTGGCTGGGGTGGCCGCAAGGGATTCCGTCTGAAGGGGCGTCGCGCGTTCTCGCTTGGCGATCACTGTGTGTCGTTCACCCACCCCGGAAACTGGGCTCTATACCGTGCTATCCTGCACCAACGCGACGGGTGGGCGACGTCGGATCTGGCGCGCGAACTGGGTTCGCGCTGATTTCTCCGGCCCTTCCGATGGCTTACTCGATGCCCAGCTTTGATTTCACGATCTGTTGCACGGCCTGCGGGTTGGCCTTGCCGCCGGTGGCCTTCATGACCTGGCCGACGAACCATCCGGCCATCGTCGGTTTGGCCTTGGCTTGCTCGACCTTGTCCGGGTTCGCGGCCAGCACGTCGTCTACCGCGGACTCGATCGCGTCGGTGTCGGTCACCTGCTTCATGCCGCGCGCCTCGACGACGGCCGCAGGGTCGGCACCGTGCTCCTCGGCATAGAGGATGTCGAACAGCTCCTTGCCGATCTTGCCTGAGATGTCGCCTTTCTGGACCAGATCGATGATCCCGCCGAGCTGGGCGGCCGAGATCGGGCTCTCGGCGACCCCATGCCCTTCCTTGTTCAACCGGCCGAAGAGTTCGTTGATCACCCAGTTTGCCGCCTGCTTTCCATCGCGACCCTTGGCCACTTCCTCGAAGAACGCCGCGTTCTCGACCTCCGCCGTCAAGACGCCGGCGTCATACTCGGTCATGCCGTAGTCGGTGACAAACCGCACCTTCTTGGCGTCCGGCAGTTCGGGCAGTCCCGTGGCGATGGTGTCCACCCAGTCCTGCTGGATCTCCAGTGGCAGGAGGTCGGGATCCGGGAAGTAGCGGTAGTCGTGCGCCTCTTCCTTCGAACGCATGGACCGCGTTTCGTTCTTGTTCGGATCGTAGAGGCGGGTCTCCTGATCCACCGCTTTGCCGTCCTCGAGCAGCGCGATCTGGCGCTTGGCCTCGACCATTATCGCCTGTTGGATGAAGCGCATAGAGTTCATGTTCTTGATCTCGCAGCGCGTGCCCAGGTGTCCAAAGTCACCGCTCTCCCGGTACTTCTCATAGTCGCCCGGCCGACACACGGACACGTTCACATCCGCGCGCAAGCTGCCCTCCTGCATGTTGCCGTCGCAGGTGCCCAGATAGCGCATGATCTGGCGGATCTTGCGCACATACTCCGCCGCTTCCTCGGGGCCCCGAATGTCGGGGCGCGAGACGATTTCCATCAGCGCCGTGCCGGAGCGGTTGAGGTCCACGAAGCTCATCGCCGGATCCATGTCGTGGATCGACTTGCCGGCGTCCTGTTCCAGATGAATGCGCTCGATGCGCACGCGCCGTGCGACGCCGGGTTCGATGTCCACGATCACTTCACCTTCGCCGACGACGGGGTGCTTGTACTGGCTGATCTGGTAGCCCTGCGGCAGGTCGGGGTAGAAGTAGTTCTTCCGGTCGAAGCGGCTCCAGAGGTTGATCTCGGCCTTGAGGCCCAGCCCCGTGCGCACGGCCTGTTCGACACAGAACGCGTTGATCACCGGCAGCATCCCGGGCATGGCCGCATCGACGAGGCTGACATTCGCGTTCGGCTCGGACCCAAAGGTTGTCGACGCGCCGGAGAAGAGCTTGGCCTGGGAGGCCACCTGCGCATGAACCTCCATCCCGATCACAAGCTCCCAATCGGCTGTCACGCCCGCAATGCGCCTGGGCTCGGGCTCGCGGTAGTCGAGATGGTCGTCCAGCATCGGGGATCCTCCTGCGGTGCCACGGCGTGATAGGCGCGCTTGCAGGACGTGACAAGCCCGCCTGCCTGCGCTTAGCTGTGGAAAATGCGGGAGGGTTGAATGCGGGTTGCGATCTTTGGACTCTTGACGGTTCTGGCATCGGGGCCTGCGTTGGGCGACGTGCTCGACCGGGTGGCTCAAACCGGCGAGATCAGGCTGGGTGTGCGCGGGGACGCTCCACCGTTCTCTTATCTGGGTGAGGACGGGCGGCATCGCGGGCTGGCGGTCGCGATCTGCGAGGAAGTCGTCGTGCGGATCGGGCGCATGCTGGATGTGGCAATCACCCCGATCCAGGTGGCCCAGACGGCCAGGACCCGGTTCGCGGCGCTCGTTGACGGTGAGACGGATCTGCACTGTGGCCCTGCAACGGCGACGCTCTCGCGCCGCGAGACGATCGATTTCTCGATCCTTTACTTCGTCGATGGGGCGACGCTGGCAGGGCGGCCCGATGCCTACGAGCGGGTCTTCGAAGCGCGGGAGGGCCGGATTGGGGTGTTGGACGGCACGACGTCGGTCGCGGTGGTCGAGGATCTTGTGGCCCGCAACCAGATCTCGGGTGGAATCGAACGCTTCCCCTCGCACGCGGCCGGACTGGAGGCGCTGGAGCGCGGTGCGCTCGATCTCTATGCGGGCGATCAAGCGATCCTGCTCTTCTTCCTCGCGCAGCTGTTCCCCGATGCCGATCTGGCCGTGCAGGAGGAGGTCCTGAGTTTTGAGCCCTATGCCCTCGCGATGAAGCGGGGCGAATCCGCGCTGCGGCTGGCCGTAGACCGCGCACTGAGCGCGCTCTACGCTGACGGCACTATACATGCGCTGATCAAGACGGCCCTGGGCGACTTTCCCTTGCCCCCGGAAGCGGAAGCCGCCTACGAGATCGTCGGATTGCCGGAGTAGGAGCGGACATGGCCATCAAGCGTATGGTGCTGGAGATCGGGATGGGCTCTTCGCTGACCCGCGAGGATTGGACGGACGCGGCCTGCCGGGCCGTGCGCGACGCGATCTGGCACAACTCGGTCACGGTCGCAGACGCCTTCGGTGTCGGGCGCGACGAGATGCTGATCGAAGCGGTGATCGGCGCTGGGGATCCCGACGCCGTGGACCACGACGCTGTGGCAGCGGTTTTTCCGTACGGTCGGGTGAGCGTGCGGGTCGAACAAGGCGGCATGGCGATTCCCAAGGAGGACGGCAGCCACACGATTGTCGCCAATGCCGCCATCATTGTGTCGCTTGATCTGCCGGAGGCGGCATGACCCAGCTGAAACGCATCATCGTCGAGCTGGGCATGGGCAATGATCTGCACGGCGAGGACTACACCAAGGCGGCGCGGCGCGCGGTTCAGGACGCGATGCACCACTCCTCGCTGGGGATGTTCCGGACCTGCGGGATCGACCCTGCCACCATGCAGATCGAGCTGACGATCGCGGCGCAGGAACCAGGGCGCGTCGACCTCGACGCCGTGGCCGCGGAGATGCCGTACGGCCAGGTCACGGCAACAGCCGTCCATGGCGGGCTGAACGTGGTCGACCACGCAGGCGAAGGGCAGACGGTTATCGTTAATGCGGGTATCGTGGTGCGCCTGTCGCTTTAGGGTGCCGCTCTCCGGTCGTGCCGAGTTTGTGCCGCGCAGGTGCCGAGATCTACCAAGTGAAGTCTAGCGCGATGAACGGTCCCGTCATTACCGCGTCGATATCAAGTCCGCCGCGGTCCACCTTGAGTACAAGGTGTCGGTACCCGACCCCTGTCGCGATCGTTTCATTGAAGCGATAGCTCACCCGTCCGATGACTTCCCACTGGAGATCCGACCCGGCACCGAAGCCACCGACCTCCGCCAAGCCGCTCACGAACCAGTCCGGGGAAATGTCGTAGCTGGCACGCAAGCCAACGATTGGATCCACGAACGTGTTCTTGCGCGAGACGGTGGGCAACGTCCGGAAGTCGGCGGTGGTCTCGAGCGACCAGACGCGCAAGCCGCCGAACGCATCTATCGCCAATCCGTCCTGAGTAAGAAACCTGTACGCTAGGGCGGCACCGCCCATGACGCCCTTCAGATCGCTTTTTCCCTTCACCGCGCTGCCCGCAAACGTGAAGTCATTCGACAGGTCGAGATAGTTGAACTCCACGATCAAGCCCCAGTCGCCCTTCCGGACTTCGCCGGTGCTGAGGAAGGCGAAATCGAGGATGTCGAGCAGTGCGGTATCCGAAGACGTTGAGGGGGCGCCGCCAATGGAGGTGTCGAGCTGCAGGGTCGGTGCCCAGACATAGGGGGTGATGCGGTACTCCCACGCGTCCTCGGCCACTGCCAAAGAAGGCGTCGCGATGGTTGCCATCGCCAAGCTCGCGATTGCCGCGCCAGTCAACAGTTTCATGCGTAGAGTCTCCGTACTCAGCAGTGCGTTTTGTTGTTGAACCGGGACAAAGCGCCCCGGTTCGGCTGGGCTGTACCCGTCAATGGGGCGCTGCCTTCAGTAGTTGATCCAGCACCTGGTCGAGAGCAAAGCTGCCCGGTGCCTGACGCGGCGGGAACTCGACTAACGTCTGCAGACGCGCGTCGACGATCGCCTGCGCGGGGACGATGACGAAGGCGTGATCGATCCGCCACCGCGGGTAGTCACCTGCTTCGTGATCGGGACGATCGAGGGAATCGATGCGCAGATCGAAGAGCTTTGGGAAGCGCAATTGAACTAACGGGTCCTGCCAGACGTCGAGACCAAGGGACCGCTGCTCCAGGAACCCCAGCTTCCAGCAGTCATAGCGCACGTTGGTGAGGTCGCCGCCGTCGGTCCAATAGAAGAACTCCTTGCGCGGGTTCTCCTCGCCCGATGCGAATTCGGCCCACTCGAGACCGCCGCGCGCCGCGCATTCCCATTCAGCCTCGGTCGGCAGATCCTTACCGGTCCACTCGGCAAAGGCCAGTGCGTCCTCGAAGGCGATGTGCTCCACCGGATGGTCTTCTCGCCCGTTCAGGTCGCAGTCGGGACCCTCCGGATGACCCCAGCAGGCATGTGGAACATAGGACCACCAGTTCGCCATGTTTCGCGTATCGACGGGGCCTTGGGTCATGTGAAAGACGAGAGACCCCGGCACCAGCAACTCCGGGGGCGCGCCGGGGCAATCAGCGGGGTTCAGCGGACGCCCGGCGACGGTTACGTACCTGGTTTCGGCCACGAACTTCGCAAATTCGCCGTTGGTTACTCCGCGTTGGTCGATCGAAAGCGGTTCGATGCGAACCTCACGCACAGGGCCTTCTGGAATGTAGTGTGCGGCCGATCCCATCGCGAAGACACCGCCATTGATGGCAACTATCTCGTGCGTCTGGATATCTCGATATTGTGTCAGTAAGACTACCGCCAAATTGCGCCGCAACCTTGGGTAGTCAAGGCGCGGGTAGACCGCAACCGCCAAAACCAGGCGTTCTCGAAAAAGAGCGGTTCTCCGTCTGGAAAGCCAGTCAAGGTATGCCGTTGTCTTCCCACTTGGGCAGTGGCACGAACTTGGTGCCAGAACACAAAGGGAAACGCTGTTCGGTTGCTCCGGAACTCGTTTATTGCATTGCTGCGGTCCGAGATGTTCGCTCAGGCAGAACCATTGCCTTCATGGACGGATACGCCAACAAAGGCTGCCATCGTCTCTTTCGTCGATCGTGTCACCGAACCGGGAAGCGATTGCTACGTGATGCCCGACCAACGGGCTGCGGTGTTCGACAACGATGAGACGCTATGGGCACAGCAGCCGATCTGCTTCCGTTTGCTCTTCACGATGGACGACCTGGTGGCACGGGCCGAGGCGGATCCCGCTACGTTTTCAAGCGACGTGCTCCGTGCCGCCGCTGCGGGGACATCGAGACGGTGATGCAGGGCGGCGAGAAGGCCTTAGCCGAACTCGTAGGCGCCTCGCACTCCGGCATGTCGGTGGACACGTTCATCGCTGCTGTTAACGACTGGTTTTCATCCGCACGCCATCCCGAGACGGGCCCACTTTTGACCAGCATGTCTACCAGCCGATGCTGGAGCTCTTGAGGTACCTTCGCGACGAGGAACCCGAGGTCTGCATCGTGTCCGGTGGGGGCATCCACTTCATTCGAGCCTTTGCCGAACGCGTGTACGGGATCCCACCGGACAACGTTGTCGGCTCTGTGGGGGACGGCCTGCGGGATTATCAATGGTAATGAAGGCGCCGACTTCTGTCACTGTGACCGAACGCTTGCCACCGGGTGCCGCGGCGGTTCTCAATAGCGCTCACACGTCTACGGTCCTCTTCCTCCCGGTCGACCACGAGCAGCTTCGCCTTCTTGAGGCCATCGATGGTAGTCGGACGGTTGGCGATGTTCTCGCGCTTTTCGATCTCACCCGGTTGCGCGACTTCCTGCGCAGCTGTGGGACTATGACCAGATCGTCCTGCGATCGCCGGTGACATGAGCGCGACCGAGACTACCCAACGACCGCGAACGCCCGCCCCGCAATGCCTAAGGCGGGCGGTTACCGGCCTGTTGGGGCACCCATACTGCTTTTGCGCTTACGTCAAGTGGTGGCTTGAGACCGTGACGGCTGGAGGCCTATCAATAAACACCGCGACATAGCCTGGTTCTCCAGGGACCTGAGGCTATGAAGGTTACACGTCGAAGGACCAACCGGACGTCGCACGCCCCGGACCACAATCTGGCGGGGAACTCTACGGTGGGCATCGGGGAGAGCTGGATTGCTCAAACCAAACCGTTTGGCGCGGTCGTCATAATCGTTTCTGCGGCGAAGCCTTTGCGCAATTGGACCAAGTCTCTGTCAAGCACAAGCAGTTGAACCGGACCCTTTCGATAGGGCAGGCTTTAGAACATTGGGATCATTGAACACCTGGCGTCACGCTGTCGGACGAAGAGCTACTGCTCTCCAATGATCAATGTGGTGCTGGGCGTGGACAGTTCATGGTGAGCCGCGCTCAATCGTCTGTGACTTCTAAGAACTCGAGCTAGTGCGGCACACTTCGCCACGAGGTATCCGAAACACCGTCGCTCGTCTTGCCCGGCGCCGTTGCGGGTCAATCAGCGGCCGTGAAAGCACCGCGACCAAACTCGGAAGGGAGACGCCCTATCGCCAGATGGCGGCCAAGCGAGAGCCACGGGCCATGACGGAAGTTTCGGTAAAGAGATCGTGCAAGGACAACGGGTGGCGTCACCTGATGAAGTAGGGAGACAAAGCCCGGGCGGATGAGCCCGCCCGGGTCGCGGTCATAATGGGGGAAAGCCCCGACATCTAGACAAGCAAGAAGTCGTCAATGCTTAGCTCGTTTGATGTGTCGACACCGCGCATGATGATCCGATCATCGTCGCCGTACCGTAGGATTGCGCCCCATTCGTATGCGCTGAGGGCGATCGTCTCCGTGTCGACGCCCTCGAAAGACAAGCGGTCGTTGCCGATCTCGAAGTGCTTGACGGCATCCACCCCATCTCCTGACGTGAAGACGAACGTGTCTGCCCCGATGCCAGCACCCATGATATCGTTACCTTGGCCGCCAACGAGCACGTCGCCACCTTTGCCGGCGGTCAGTTGGTCGTTGCCTTGCCCACCTTCCAAACGGTTTGAACCCAGTTGGCCGTACAGTTTGTCTCGCCCAGTACCACCCTTCAGGAGATCATTGCCTTTGCCGGCGTACAAACGGTCATCACCCGCACCGCCATCTAGCGTATCATCACCGTCCATCCCGAACACCGCATCTCGACCTCCGAGGCCTTGGACCAAGTTGGCGTTCTGGTTGCCGACTAACATGTTGTCCGAGCCGTTACCGGTGGCCACGGCAGCGGCCGAGCCCTTTATCAACCATAGGTGCTCGAGTGTGTCGGCAAGCGTATAGTCAATTCGCGACATGACCTTGTCACGACCGCCCCCGGTCTCGATCACGGTATCGGCAGCTTCGTCCACGTAGTAAATGTCATCGCCAGCGCCGCCATCCATCGTGTCGGCGCCGACGCCGCCGTCCAGCACGTCTCGTCCTTCGCCGCCAAAGAGCAAGTCGTCGCCTTCGTGGGCGCGGATGAAGTCGTTGCCCTCACCGCCGTAGACGTCGTCGTCACCTTTGCCTGTGAAGATCTTGTCGTTGCCGCCGTAGCCCATGACCACCTCGGCCAGACCGTCGGAGCCATCGATCATGTTCCCGTCTGCGTCGACGTAGTCGAGCATTATGCAATCGTTGCTCTCTGTTCCATCCACCGGGTCGGTGACTACAGTTACGAAGGCTACGTCCGAAGCACCGCTCGCATCGCTGATCGTGTAGGCGAAGGTGATCTCCGTGGAAGCACTGGTGGTCGTTATGGTGAGGGTGCCATCCTCGTTCATCATCAGCACGCTGCCATCGGACAGGTTGATCTCGGCGCCGATGGTGATGGCCTGGTCGTTGATATGGCTGATGTGAGCGCCTTCGCGACCTTCGATTGTGTCGTTGGCAAGCAGATCGACTGTAGCGGTTCCCTTGCTCGTGACACCGATAGTGTCGTCTTTGGCGATCAGTGCGGTCTGAATGCCGTTCGCCACCACCAGCAGGGCAGAGTCGTAGATGCCGTCACCTGCATCCGCGATACCGATCTTGATCTTGTTCTCCAACCCAACAATGACAGACGCCTTGAGGGTCAGCGTCACCGTTACGCCGTCCATCTCGGTGTTGAGCGAGTCGAGTTTGTTGTCACGGAACAAGTTGGCGTTCGTTCCGGTGTTGATGTTGTCTATCGAGATGTCGCCGTCACCAATCGTCAGCTCGACCTTCTGGCCGTTCACCCAGACACCCACGGCGTCGTTGAAGCCGGAATGGACGTATTCGAGATACTCCTCGGAGCTGAAAACCAACTGCATTGTGAGCGTATCCCCCGTGGGGACGAACGAGGCCTCGAAGAATGCCGCGTCATAGGTCGTCATCCCGGCGATCGCGTTCATGTCGTCGTCTCGGTCGATGCCGCCCGCGAGGTTGGTTGACGTCCACTCGCGCTTGTTGGCCTCGCCAGAAGCATTGGTGAAGTCGGTCGCCTTACCGGTGGACAGGATCACGCCAGAGTCTGCCGGAACGACGCCCGGAGAAGTCGCGATGCCTTCGGAATAGATGCCGGAGGCGGCCGCATCCCCAGAAAAACTGGCTGAGAGAACGGTGATGCCATCCCCGAACATTGTCGTGGCCATCTGAATGGCCGTGGCACCGGTATCCACCGGCAGTTTCTTTGCAGTTGTAGTCATTGGTCTTTCTCCTGTTCAATGATGGTGCAGACCAGCGATTGCCGGGCGTTGGACGAAGCCTGAGGCCTGCACTAGTGCTGGAAGGCGCTGAGAAGAATCGATCTGGGCTGGGCGCGCGGTGCCATGAGCAAGGGCAGGCGCAACCAGATCAGTAGCGGTTGCGGCATCACGATGTTGCTCGCGTGACGCGGCCCGAACCGGCGCAGTAGGCCGAAGTGTGCCGCGATATGCCGGAAGTTCTGCAAGAGTGGCAGGACCTTGTCCGAGCGCCAAGAGCACGTTGGTCTTCGCCGGGCAGAGCAACGCTCAGCCAGATGGGTCACGATAGGTCGCACAACTCTACTCCTACACACGCGGGCCGCAGTACCGGCTCGGTAGACAGGCGACCCGTGGGTTGGAAAGATCTGCAAAGGGTGGGGAAAGGGGGGCGGACGCGCCTCGGGCCACACGTTGGTTGTTCTGCATCTAGTCGAAGGAGTGTCGGACCTATCCAAAAGGATAGGACCGACACTCCTTTGCGCATTCGGGAATCTGCATCGGGTTCGCGTATACGCGCGTGGAAAGAGCGCTATGCTTGGCGTTACGGTAGCGTGGAGCGAGACCGACGTGCCTGACCCGTTGCACAGGCTGCTCCAGCCTGTTTGCAGGAGATCGATTTGACCGCAGTGTTTGACTTGACCCCTTCGCAAACCTCAAAGATTCGAGGGACGTGGGCGCTGGTGGTTCCCGATCCTGAGCTTGCGACATCCTTGTTCTACGGGAGGTTGTTCCAGATGCGCCCAGACCTTCGCGAGCTGTTCCGTGGCGATATGCGCGTGCAGGGCCGCAAACTGGCCGAGACGCTGAACTATGTCGTTGATCACTTGGACACGTCGGAAGTTCTCGATGAGCCTGTGCGGAACCTTGGCATGCGCCACCGCGAGTATGGCGTAGCGAACGAAGACTATGCTGATGTTGGCGAAGCGCTTATCTGGACGTTCAAGTCACTCTTGGGCGGCGAATTCGACGCCGACGCCGAGTGTGCTTGGGGGCTCGCGTACAATGGTATCTGCAAGCGCATGATCGGCGACGAAGCAACACAGTAGTCTGCGCGATGACCTTGCTTTGACTGCCTGAGAGGAGAAACTTCCATTGAAGGTCTTCGCCAAGACGGCCGTAGGGCCTGTGACCAATGATGCTTTGTGCGAGCTTCTGTCTGAGGTGTACGATGCCCCGCCAGACTTCCTAGCGGTCCACGCGGACGCGTCTGCGGACCTGACGGGCCTGAACTCGGCTAGCCATCAGACGGCATGCAGGGCGGTGCATGGGGCAACATCCTGCAAGGGCGTGATGGCTAGCGAAGCAGTTCGTCTGAACCAGCGCGCTTTTGGGGTCTTTGCCATCTGGGACCCTGATGGTGACTTCGGTACCTGCGTGGTTGCGAAAGGCCATGATCCCGAGGCAGCTTCATCCGCCGCGACATCCCGAGCGATTGATGCCGCGGGCCGCCCTGGGGAGGCCCCGGATCTCATCTGGCTGTCCACCTCACCCGGAAACGAAGAGGCAGTCCTCGCGGGGATCATGGATGTGGTTGGGCCTGATGTTCCCATTGTAGGCGGCAGTTGCGCAGACAACGACCTCTCTGGCGGCTGGGCCGTCTTTGATGGTGAACAGGTGATCGGTGAGGGGATCGCCGTCTCCGTCCTGTTCCCGTCGGGAAACGTATCGGTAAGTTTCCAGAACGGCTACGCTCCTACGGACAAGTCCGGTGTCGTTACCGAAGGCGCAGGACGTCACATTGCCAAGATCGACGACAAACCCGCCGCCGAGTTCTGTGTAGACTGGGGGGGAGCGCGCGCGAGGGAAATCGACGAGACCGTCACTATCCTGTCAGACAGCACGTTCGCGCCGCTTGGCAGGCAAGTGACTGACGTGGCAGATGTGCCGTTCTTTCTGCTGATCCACCCGGCTTCTGCGCATCCCGATGGATCGATAGAGGTCTTCGCGGACATCTCCGAAGGCGAGACGCTGCATCAGATGACCGGTTCTGTCGACACACTGATCAACCGTGCTAGCCGCGTTGCCCGCAATGCGACGGAGGCGTTGCCGACAGGGAACGAGGTTGTCGGCGCGCTCATGGTCTATTGTGGCGGCTGCATGCTAGCTGTTGAGGACCGGATGGATGAGGTTGTGGCGGGTGTGAACCAATCGCTCGGTGGTGCACCGTTCCTCGGCATCTTCACGTTCGGCGAACAGGGGACGGATTTTCGCCGCGAGAACCACCACGGCAACTTGATGATCTCGTGTATCACGTTCGCCGCGTAAGCAGGAGTCATGGATACCGAAGAACGCCTCCGCGAAGCACTCTTGGAACTCGCGCAGCTCCGAGCGCGTGAACAGGAGACGTTGCGCGAACAAACGGCGTTGCTGGACGGGCTGGAAAAGATCTCCGCGACCGCCTCACCAGGTGAAGCCGCGGACGCCTTGCTCGAGTCGGTAAAGCGCTCGGTGCAATGCGACACCGCGCTCTTGCTGCGGTCTGATGTGGAGCGCTTTGCGACAATCGCTTGCACTGAGGAGACTGTGAGAATCGAGGGAACTGCATCCTATGAGCTCCTCACGGGACGCAAGCGGCGCGTACCTGATCTCTCCAGGGTCGATGGTCTAATTGTAACTGGCCCAAAGGGTAGCCGGCCCTTCGTCTCGATGATCTCGACGCCCGCACCGTTCGACGCGTCATCGACGCTTGTTCTGGTTTGCCTGGGCCGCGAACGTGGCGCCTTCACCCGGCAAGACGTCGAACTGTTGGACCGATTCACGCAGCTCGCGGCACAGGCAATTCGCTCGATTCAACTTGCAGAGCAGAATGTTCTGTTGGCCGAGGTCATCAGTGGCTCCTCTGTCAGTATCTCGATTGCTGATGCTGCCGACCCGAAGCTTCCACTGATCTTTGTAAACGATGCCTTCGAGATCCTGAGCGGCTACGCCCGTGCGGACGTTTTGCACCAGAACTGCCGGTTCCTCTCGGCTGAGGAGGCCACATCGCCGGAGCGCGTGCGTCTGCGCGAAGCCGTCCGCAACCGACAGGCTGGACAATTCGAGCTGCGAAACCGTCGCGCAGACGGCGAGGAATTCTGGAACCGACTGACGCTCTACCCGGTCAGTGTCGGTCGCGAGCAACACCCATATCTGGTCGCAACCCAGGAAGACATCACCTTGGCCCGCCAGATCCAAGAAGATCGCGACGCTATTCGCGGTGATCTGATGTCAGCGTTGGCTGGCACGCGGGAGGGCTTTCTGATCGTCGACGGCACAGGCGCGATCCGAATTGCGAATGCGCGCTTCCGCGAGTTCTTCGGCACTGGCAAGGGCCATTTCAAACCGGGAAACGGCTTTATCCAGGCATGGACGAAGAGGCTTGTCGAGCTTGGTGAGGAGCTTGAGACAGCGACACAGCTTGCAGCTGCTCGCTTATCCATCGGGTTGGCAGGAACCGCCGGTCGCGAAGAGCAACTTCCTGATGGCCGGATCGTCCTGATCAACGATACGCCGATTCTGGACGGTGGCTTCGTCTCAGTCGTGACTGAGATCACTTCGATCAAGGCGACAGAGCGGCGGCTGACCGAGCGGATGATAGCGATTGACTCGGCGCAGGACGGGGTCGCGATTACAGATGACGAAGGGCGCTTCATCTATCTCAATCCCAGCCACGTCACAATGTTCGGCTACGAGAGCAGTGGTGAACTGGTCGGACGCTCATGGACACTGCTTTATAAGCCAGCCGTCATCGAACAACTGCAGAACGTCGCCATGCCGATACTCATGCGGGACGGGCGATGGCGGGGAGATCTGACCGGAAGCCGCCGGGATGGGAGCGAGATTCAGCAAGACGTCTCGCTAACACGGTTGGATGGTGGCTTGATCTGCGTGACGCGTGACATTTCTGACCGTGTGAAGGGTGAAGCCGAGCGTGACCGGTTGCGTGACCAACTGGCCACTGCGCAACGGCAAGAGGCCATTGGACAGCTCTCGGCGGGTATCGCCCATGACTTCAACAATGTGCTCGCCGCTATCAGTGGCTCTGCGCGGTTGCTGGAAATGGATGCTCAGGACACGAAGAGCCAAGAGCACATAAAGCGAATCCTCTCGGCCGGAGAGCAGGCGCGTGGTCTGATTTCGCGAATGCTCGAGTTTGGAGCTCGAAAAGGTAGGCCTGAGCGGATCGATCTGCGCAGGCCAATTGTCGCTGCCACCGATCTCTTGCGCTCCGGCCTGCCTTCGACAGTCAGCCTGACAATCGATGTGCCCGAGGAACCAGTGATAGCGGAGGCCGACCAGATAGACGTGACACAGGTCGTCCTGAACCTCGTCATCAATGCGCGCGACGCAGTCTCGCCCGAGGGCAGTGTTTGCCTGCGGTTGGATGCTGAAGGATTGCCTGCGCCCGACTTCGAGCCGAGGCTCGGCACCGTCAACATGCAGGCACAATACGTGGCACTGCGGGTTTTGGATACCGGCGGCGGGATCAGTGACGATAACCTCAACGACGTTTTTGAGCCGTATTTCTCGACCAAGGGCAACCTTGGCACCGGCCTAGGTTTGTCCGTCGTCGCCAGCATCATTGCCAAAGCGGGTGGTGCAATCTCAGTCGATACCTCGCCGCACGGAACCTGTTTCACCGTGCTTTGGCCCACATTGAACCAAGTCGAGCAAGCGCGGGTCGAACATTTGCCCCATCACCGCAAGTCCGCGACGGTGCTATCCGGTGTCAACGTGATTGTCGTGGATGACGAACCCGAGGTCGCCGCCATGATCGGTGCAGCCTTGGAGCGTGCTGGGGCAGAGGTTGCCGTTTGTATGGACGCCCGCGACGCGATCGATGCTGTGGACGAGGACCCGGAGCATTGGTCGCTTATTGTGACGGACTTCGACATGCCGGAGCTAAACGGTGCCGATCTCGCACAAAGTATCCGCGAGTTGCGGCCTGGACTGCCGATCGTGCTCTGTACGGCGCTCCCCGATTGGAAAGGCCGGTCGCGCGCGAGCCCGGCTCTTTTTTCAAGGGTGATATCCAAACCGGTTGATCCCGCTATGCTCGTGGACATCGTTGCGGAGTGCCTCAATCTCGAGGGCAACCAGGAGGATCGGAATTGAAGATACTGATTGCCGATGATCACGACCTGGTGCGGGATACGATCTCGGCGTTCATCGAGCGGTCGGGAGAGATCGAGGTTGTCACGGCCGATGACTTGCCCTCGGCTCTGGCGACGATCGAGGCAGATGGCCCATACGATTTAGTACTGCTGGACTACGACATGCCCGGCATGAGTGGTCTCGATGGTTTGCAGAAGGCGTTGTCGGCGAACAACGGCATGCCTGTCGGGATGCTATCCGGCATCGCGGACAAAGCGATTGCAGAACAGGCGCTTCAGAACGGAGCCGCTGGGTTCCTGCCGAAGACCATGGCCGCGAAGTCGCTCGTGAATGCGGTGCGCTTCATGATCGCGGGTGAGCAGTATGCGCCGATCGATTTCATGACGAAAGAGGCTAACGATACGGCGCATCCGCTGACCAAGAAGCTGACGCCGCGTGAGGTCGAAGTTCTCGGAGGTCTCTGCCGGGGGCTTTCGAACAAGGAGATTGCGCGGGAGATCGACTTGCAGGAAGTGACAGTGAAGCTGCACGTCAAGACGCTGTGCCGGAAACTGGACGCACGAAACCGGACCCACGCTGCAATGATCGCAAAGGACGCGGGTCTGTTTTAGGCCAACGGGGTCTTGCTCAGTCGTCCAACAGCGAGTCGATAAGGGCAATCGGTGTGATGATCCCGCCAACGGCTTGCAGTGTGGGCAACACCTGCTCCAACGCATCGTTCCAATTTGCCACCCCGCTCCGCGGCACGAACACCACGTCTCCGGGCTCCAGCGGGAAGTCAACGCTTTCGCCGCGCAGAATTGCCGCTACGTTCACGATGATCAGTTCCCCCTCGACAGCGGAGAAGCTTCGGATCACCCGCACTTCCTCCAGCCGGGAGCGTAGGCCCAGCTCCCCTTGGGCAAGCGTCAGCGCCTCCAAGATGCTCCGCCCGCTCTCACCAAAGTCGAGCGTCTGCGGTCTGCCGACAGCACCCAGCACATAGATCTTCATCTCGCTCTTGCGTGGCGCGAAGATCACGTCCTTGGCACCGATGGCAACGTTTTGTTCCATCCGTCCTTCGCGGAGCAGGCCTTTCAGATCCACCAGCACTGCCTGTCCATCGCGGACCAGACGCGCACCAGGCAGATATGCCTCGGGCGTCAGTCCCCCGCCAAGCGCCAGGGCTTCCAGGAGCGTTGTCGGTTGCTCCAGGTAGCGCACTCCCGGTTCGTTAAACTCTCCCAGCAGGTAGAGTGGACGGCTGCGTGCCTCCGCGAGTTCGACGGTCACCCAAGGCTCTACGAACCGGGACGCATACAACTTCTTCAGCTTGATCTGGATCTGGCGCGTCGTCATTCCTCGGATCTGGACCAGCTCGATCACCGGCACTTGGATATAGCCGCCGCCGTCAACACGCACCGTGAGGTCGCTGAGCCCAGGTTCGCTGAAGACGTTCAGACGCAGCTTGTCACCTGGCCCGACCCGGTAGTTCGGCCCAGCGTGTTGGGCCGGGGGCAACTCCAGCGGGACACCCGGGCCGCGCGCCAACACCCTCTGGCGATAGCTGCTGGGTGTCTGGACTTGGGTCTGAGCCACGAGAACGTCGCCGTCCTGACTCAGAGTCTCCGGGTCGAGATGACTAGCACACGCGCTCAGGAGAACAGCCATCGTCAGGAAGATAATCTGCCGACACCACGACTGGCTGAATGGCACCCTGCCGACCCTATCCTTTTGGATAGCAAACCCTGGAAGTGCGATCCTTAAGTACAGCACGACCTCCCCAGGAGCATGATGGCTATCCGTCTGCGGAATCACGGTTCAGCCTAAGCGGGCGTACTCTCGCCCCCAGAAGCCGAAACCGCAATAGCCTGTCGGAGTACGCAAATGGTCGTTCTGTTCGGAGCTGCACCTGATACCGGAAACCAAGGGGTCACCGCGCTCTGCCAATCAGCGGTCGACGGTCTCGCAAATCGCGGGATCGGACCAATCACCGTTGCCGATCATGGCCGGGGATTGCGTAGCGATGTTTGGACATTGGGTGGCCATGACCGCGCCGTCCAGCGTGTCGGCTTGACCCACAACCGTCGCATTTGGCGTGGCGATTGTTTGCGCACGGTGAGGGTTCTGTCTCGGTTGGGCGGAGTAGGTAATCCTGCTGCTGCCGCCGTGGCGCAGGCCGATGCGGTGCTGGACGTCTCCGGCGGCGACAGCTTCACTGATCTCTACGGAGCAAAGCGTTTCCGGGCCATGTGCATGACCAAACGCCTGGCACTCGAGGCCGGACGACCCCTGATCTTGCTACCCCAGACTCTGGGCCCGTTCCGCAGTTCATCAGTCAGGGCCGAGGCAGCTGCTATTCTGCGCGCCGCATCCGCCGTCTGGGTGCGCGATGCCGCCAGCTTCGATCTGTTGCGCGACGTTCTGGGCGATGCGTTCGATCCAGCCCGCCATCGGGCGGGACTGGACATGGCGCTGCTGTTACCACGCCAGGAGACTGCAGTTCCGGAGACGGTTCAAAGCTGGTTGGCAGAGCGGGACACCCGTCCGGTGGCAGGTCTGAACGTCAGCGGTCTGCTGTGCCGCGACGGCGCTGCCGCCCGGACGCAGTTCGGACTGAAGTCAAACCATTGCGAGACCGTTGAAACCGTTGCGCGCGCCGTCCTCAACGCACCCGGTGATTTCCGCCTGCTACTTGTCCCACACGTGATGGTTGCTCCCACTGCTCCGGAGTCCGACTGGGTCGTGGCCCGTGAGTTGGAGCAGCGGCTGGCAGCCGAGTTTCCCGAGCGCGTGACCACCCTGCCACAGGGTTACACGGCCTCTGAGTTAAAAGGCGTGATCTCCCAACTCTCCTGGTTCGCCGGTGCACGGATGCACGCCACTATTGCCGCGTTCTCCTCGGGAGTGCCGACCCTGGGTTTAGGTTACTCCGACAAGGCCGCTGGCGTCTTCGATAGCTGTGGGCTCGGCACGCACGTGGCAGACCTGCGGCTACTGGATGCCGACGACGTCGGGGCGGCAGTTGAGACCTCGGTCCGAACGCGTGACCTGCAGACCGCCCAGCTCGCGCGCAGTATGGGCGGGATCCTGGGCCGCGCCCACACTCAGATGGACGACATCGCCGCGGCAATTCGCGGCGGCATCCGAACGCTAGCCGCATGACAAGCCGGGCCTCGCGGAAAAGCGCAGCCCTTGCCTGGGCGACGCCTGTGCTGTGCGAGCTCGCAGCGCTCGGACGCTCGGTCGTTCTGGCGCGCATGCTCGGGGCTGAAGAGCTCGGCAAGGTGATGATACTCGCGCTCGCGCTGCGGCTAGCAGAGATGGCCTGCGATGTCTCAATTGAGCGGCTGCTCATCCAGGCGCCGGATGGCGACGCTCCTGGGTTCCTAAGCGCAATGCAAGGGGCTGTGCTGATTCGCGGTCTCGCGCTTGCAGGGATCCTTCTGCTTATGGCTATGCCGATGGCGGTTGGTTTCACGGATGGTCCCGACGCCCTGTCAGTTGCGGCCCTTGCTCTTGTCGCCCTTCTACGCGGTTTTGTGAGTCTCGATTATCGGCGCCGTGAGCGGGAGTTCGACTACCGTGGTCTGCTCGTGGTCGAGGGTGGGGCCGCCGCCGCCATGCTGGCTGCAGCCCCAGTAGCCGCAGCCTTTGTCGGTGACCACAGGGCCTTCGTCCCCGTTGTGCTCGTCCACGCCTTCGCTCAGCTGGCGCTCTCTCACGCTGTGTCCCGCGTCCAGTGGCAGATCCGCATTGACCGAGCGATCCTGGCCCGGGTTATGAGCTTCGGCGCACCTCTGCTGGCCAACGCGGTACTGCTGTTCCTGATCTTTCATGGCGATCGACTGATCATTGCAGGGTTCTTCGACTGGGCCGATTTGGGCCGCTACGCCGTCGCCCTGCAATTGGCCCTTCTCCCCGCCCTGATCGCGGGACGGGCGGCGGGCTCGCTGCTGGCACCTGCATTGCGGCGGGCAAGCGCTGTGGGTGCGTTCGACAAGGTCGCCGCCGATGCAGACCGCCTGTATCTGGTCCTCTCCGCAGTCTTCCTGGTCGGCTTTGTCACACTCGCCAACCCAGCGATCACGCTTGTGTATGGCCCCGATTTCGCCATCGGGTTGGATCTTGCAGTTGCGCTCGGAGCGATCGCAGCAATCCGGATCTCGCGGACACCACTGTCGCAGCAAGCCATCGCTCTCGGCCACACGAACCTCCCCGCCCGCGCCAATGTTCTGCGCGTGGCCGCCGTTCCTGTTGCCCTGCTGTTGGCCTGGGCGGGAGCGCCGCTAGCAGCCATCGCCATGACCGGCGCCGCGGGCGAGGTCTTGGCCGCATGGCGCGCTACGCAGCTTCTTCGCGCTCTGCGCCCGGATCCCGTCAACCCAGGAGTTCCCGCATGACTGATCCAATCACCCGCATCGTTCAGCGCAACCTCTGCACTGGGTGCGGTGCCTGTGCTGGGCTCTTCCCCGACCAAATCCAGATGACCGACGATCCGTCCACCGGTCTGCGCCCGGTCGTCGCGAACACGCCCGAAGGTTACCGCGCCGCCACGCAAGCCGTGGACGCCTGCGCGGGGCAGGGCATGGACCACACAACCCTTCCGACCACCGACCGGATCGACAACGATTGGGGGCCGGTTCTGGCCACCTGGGAGGGTTGGGCCGCGGATGAAGAGATCCGTCATCGGGGGTCCAGCGGCGGCGCCGTCACCGCGCTCACGACCTTCATGATCGAGACGAGCGAGGCTGCCGGCGTCGCTCACATCACCGCCAGCGACGACGATCCAACGCGCAACGAGAGCCGAATCAGCCGGGACCGTGCCGGGTTGCTCAGAGGTGCGGGATCCCGGTACTCGCCGGCAGCGCCATGCGAACAACTTGGGAATATCGCGGCGGGGGAAGAGCAGATCGCCTTAGTGGGCAAGCCCTGCGACATAGCCTCGGCAAAACGCGCCTCCCAGTTCAGCCCTGCACTTGCCGCAAATCTGGGACCGCTGATCGCGATCTTTTGTGCAGGCGCGCCCTCCCGCAAGGGAACCGAAGCGCTTCTCACTCGACTCGGCGTACCCGAAGAAGCGGACGTCAACTCGATCCGCTATCGGGGCGAGGGTTGGCCGGGTACGATGCAAGCGACATACCGGATGCCGAACGGCGCGATCATCCATAGCGATCGGTTGACGTATGCCCAGGGCTGGGGTGGAGTCCTCCAGGCCGAGCGCCCTTGGCGCTGCCGGATCTGCGCCGATCACACAGGTGAGTTCGCAGACATTTCCGTCGGCGATCCTTGGCACAGTCCACCTAAGGACGAGGCCGCTCCCGGGCGTTCGCTGATTGTGGCGCGAACCGAACGGGGGCGTCGTATCGTAGAAGCCGCCATCGAATCCGGGGCTCTGGTTGCAGAGCCTAGAGGACGGGACGTGATTGCACAGGCACAGCCCAACCTGATGGACACGCGCGGCGCCGTCTGGGGACGTCGCGTCGCCATGCGCATATGCGGCCTTGCCGTCCCGCGGGATCGCGGGCTCGGGACCTTTCGTGTTTGGTGCGAGCACCTCTCGGCCTGGCAACGCGTTCAATCGGTGGCCGGCACACTGAAGCGTATCTGGCGTCGCCGTCTCTGGCGTACCATCCGAGTGGGACAGGCCCGGTGAACCAACTGGACTCTCATAACGTGGTGCCTGTCACCCTGGAGAACGCGTTGGCCCGAGGTCGGCGGAACAACTTCGACCTTGTTCGCTTGGCATTGGCGGTTGCGGTCGTGATCAGCCATGCTTGGCCGCTCGCTCTAGGTCCGGGCGCGCGGGAGCCCTTGGAGGGTATCTTTCCGGTTTCGCTGGGTGGATCGGCGGTCCTCTTGTTCTTTTTCATCTCGGGCCTGCTCGTCACCGCAAGTGCACACCGACCTGACCAGGGTCTGGCCGACTTTGCGATTGCTCGAGCGGCCCGTATCGTTCCGGGATTGGCCGTGGCCCTTGGGCTGACGGCAATAGCTTTTGCCGGTTTCGCAGACGCCGCATACAGCCTGACTGTCGCTGAAGACTACATCTTGCGCGGGCTGGCACTGGTGTCGCCTCTTCATGAAGTTCCGGGGCTATTCACCGAAAACCCGTATCCGCTGGCGCCGAATGGCCCATTGTGGACCTTGTTCTACGAGGTCGCGTGCTACGGCTTGCTCGCGCTGGCGGTGCGCTTTGGACTGCTGGCCACGACGACAGGGTGGATCCTCTCCGGACTGGGAATAGCGCTTCTGTGCGCTTGCTCTCAGACCACGAGCATGCCCGACGGCCCGATCGGCTATCGACTTGCCACCGGCGCCCCGCTGGGGTTAGCGTTCTATGCTGGAGCTTTGTGCTGGCGGCTGCGAGCAACGCTCCTTGTTGATTGGCGCCTGGGCGCTCTGCTGTGGATCGGATCGATCGCTGCGGGACCCTCTGAAACCGTTCTACCACTCTATACAATTGCCCTCGGCTATCTGGCGCTGTTGCTTGCTTACCGGACGCCTACGATCGCACTTGGCGGTGACATCTCCTATGGCGTCTACATCTACGGTTGGCCATTGGCGCAGATGACTGTCGCCCTCGTCGGAGAAATCGATCCGATCGTCTTGGCCACACTCAGCACACTTGCTGTCCTGCCCGTCGCTGTCGCTAGCTGGTTTTTGGTCGAGCGGCCTGCCCTCTCGCTTGCCTCACGCCCCGCCCGGCCTGCCATCGGATGACCCGCCAACGCACCCTCTTCGGCGTCGCCCTGCCGGTCGCCCTGTTTTTCATCGGGATCCTGATGCCCCCCGAGGTGTCTTTGAACGTGGGCGGCCTCCGGTTTTCCGGCTACCGTGCGGTCCTGATCGTTGCCTTTTTCCCGATGGTGCTTGCCTTGATGACCGGCAAGCGTGGCAAACTGAACGTCTTCGATCTGCTGATCCTGGCCCACGCCGCATGGGCGGTGCTCGCTCTGATCAAATGGGGTGGACCGATGCAAGGTCTCGAGTCGGGCGGCATCTACGTGGTCGAAGTCGTGGGTGCTTACCTGATGGGCCGCCTGTACATCCGGTCGGTTGAGGACTTCCGCGCCTTTGCCCGTGCGTTTGTCGGCATCGTCGTCGGCATGCTGGTCTTTACGCTCCCGGAATCGCTTACATCAGTACACATCGTTCGCGACGCCTTTGCTGCCGCGTTCGGCGGCCCTGGCGCGCCTTACATCGATCAGCGTATGGGGATCGAGCGCGCCTTTGGCCCCTTCGATCATCCAATTCTCTACGGGGTCTTCTGTGCTTCAGCCTTCTCTTTGGCCTATTACGTGCTGGCCGGAACGAGCTTCCGCAAGCGCAAGTCCGTGGGTCTGACGTTCGGTGTCGTAGTCGCTACCTTTCTGTCCGGATCGGGCGGGCCGTACGTAGTGCTGGCAGTTCAGGTTCTGGTGGCGGGGTGGGAGCGCGTTCTGTGCGGCATTCAGGGGCGCTGGAAACTGCTCGCGGCACTCTTCGCAATGGCCTATCTCTGGATCGACATCTTCTCCAACCGCACGCCCTTCCACGTTTTCGTCAGCTACCTGACGTTCTCTGCCCAGAGCGCGTACAACCGGATCAACATCTTCGTCTACGGCACGGCCGAGGTCGGGCGAAACCCGATCTTCGGTATCGGCTTGGGCGACTGGATCCGCGCGCCCTGGATGTCGGACAGCATGGACAACTTTTGGCTGCTGATTGCCGTGCGCTACGGTCTTCCTGCGTTGTTCTTTCTGGTCGCGGCGCTGGTGGGGTTGATTGTCGTGGTCGGCAACCGGCGGAACCTGCCGCAGAACTGGATCAACGCGCGCCATGCCTGGGCCTTCACACTGTTTGGTCTGTCAGTGGCAGCCTGCACCGTGCACCTGTGGAATGCTCTGTTTGTGCTCTTCATGTTCTTGATTGGCTCGGGCGTTTGGATGGCGGACACGAATCCCAAGCGTGCACAAAACAGAGCCCACGCGACATCACAGTCCACCCCTAAAACTTATGTCATCCGCCGCCCCGAGCACCAGACGTTCCTCTAACTTGAACTACCGGAGCAGATCATGGATCTCTCGATTGTCATCGTGAACTGGAACACTCGCGAAATGCTGCGCGACTGCCTGGACAGCGTCTTCAAGAACCTAGGGAACCTCGAGGCTGAAGTCTTTGTCGTTGACAACGGCTCCGAGGATGGCTCGCCTCAGATGGTGAGCCGCGATTTCTCTCAGGTCCATTTGATAAGGAACGTTGCAAACTGTGGTTTTGCCGCTGCCAACAATCAGGCACTAGTGCTGGCTCGGGGCGAGCACGTGCTGCTCCTTAACTCTGATACACTCGTTCGAAGCGATGTGCTGGAACGATCTCAGGAGTACATGGCGGCCAATCCGCAGGTTGGCGTGATGGGCTGCCGCGTTCTGAACACGGACGGCTCCCTACAGATCACCGGAAGCCGCTGGCCGAGCCTTCTGAACCTAGCCCTGCTGACCAGTGGTCTCTGTAAGGTGTCGGGGCTCGCTTTTTTCGATCGGTACCAGATGACTCGATGGGACCGTACCGACGCTCGTCCGGTCGACGTCGTCTCGGGCTGTTACATGCTTGTCCGCCGCACGGCGATGGCGGAGGTCGGCCTGCTTGATGAGACCTTTTTCTTTTTCGGTGAGGAAACCGACTGGTGCCGCCGCTTTGCCGATGCCGGTTGGGCACTGCACTTCGCGCCGGTGGGCGAGATCACCCATCACGGGGGCGGCTCGGTTCGCAGACTGAACCATCGCCGAGACGTGATGCTCACGGAGGCGACGGTGCGCCTGCACCGCAAGCACGGTGGTCGGATCGCTGCAGCCCTTTGCTGGACGTTGCTGGCCGGCTTCAACCTCAGCCGGGCGGTCTACTGGACCGCCGCCGCCGTCCGCAGCGATAGCGCTCGGGATCGCGCCCGCCATTTCCGAAGTGTGTTCGCCGCGTCGCCCGCCACCTGGCCGAAGGACACGGCATGACACGTCTTCGCGTCCTGCTGGTGGCGCCGAACATCGACGGCAGCGACGTCGGCGAGGCCTTTGTTGCCTTCAAGTGGGCCGAGGCGCTTGCCAAGCTCGCCGACGTTACTGTCCTATCGTTCGAGCGCAAAGGACGCCCACCGCTGGCCGAGCAGCTGCCCGGCGCCCGCGTCGTTACTTGGCGCGAGCCAAGATGGCTGACGCGGCACGAGCGATTGAATGCCATGCTGAAACCTGCCTGGCCGATTTTCTGCCGACGTGTCCGCCACTGGATCCGCGCGGCGGCTGCCGCCGGGGAACACTTCGACATCGCACATCAGCTCATGCCACAGGCTGCGCGCTATGCCTCACCGCTGGTGGACAGCGACCTGCCACACGTCATCGGTCCACTCGGCGGGATCATCGAAACGCCCAAGGCATTCAAGCCCGAAGTGGGATCGGCCGCCTGGTACACGCGTCTGCGTGCGTTGGACCAGCTGCGGATCGCCCACGATCCATGGCTGAGGGCCAGCTACGCCAAGGCAGATCTGGTACTTGGGGTCGCGCCCTACATGCGCGCAGCGCTGGGTGATATCCCGATCCGCCGCTTCGAAACCGTTCTTGAGCTGGGTATTGACGATCTCCCGCCGAAGGTCGTGCGCTGCCGTGAGAAAGGTCGCCTCAATCTGCTCCACGTTGGTCGTGGCGTTCGTACCAAGGGCCTGCGCGACGTAGTCCGCTCACTGGAGCACTTGCGCGACATGCCTGGGGTTACGTTAACCAGCGCAGGGGGAGGAGAGGAGATCGAGATCTGCCGGACCGAGGCGGTACGCATGGGCGTCGCCGATCGTGTACGTTTCCTGGGCCGTGTCCCGCGCGAAGAAGTCGAGGATTTGTATGCCCAGGCTGATGTCTTTGTCTTCCCGTCGTTTCGCGAACCGGCCGGTGGGGTGCTCTATGAGGCCATGCGCTGGGGCCTGCCGATCGTTTGTGCCAAACGCGGCGGTCCCGACTGGATCGTTGACGAAAGCTGCGGCCTGAAGCTCGATATCTCGACACCCGAGGCACTTGCCCTTGACGTTGCCAGCGCGGTCAGGACCTTAGCTGATGACCCAGTGCTCCGTGTCCGAATGGGCGATGCCGCGCGCCAGAAAGTTGCAGAAGAGGGTCTCTGGACGAGAAAGGCCGAGCAGATGGTCGGGCTTTATCAGGAAACGATAGATGCTCGTTCGACCGGTGCTATCGCCGCTCAGCGGTCCTTGTAGCCCCACATCGAGAGATCTTTGACGACTTCTCACAGCGGTGCTTCTCCGAGCACGGATCTTGTTCTTTTCCAGACACTTCCCACCAGAGTTGACCAAGCGGATAGCCCCCGGCCGACAAGGTAAAGTCCGACTATCCGTTCGGATAGGGTCGCCCCTCGAACGGCCCATTGGTTGGCCCTTTGCTCAACTGCAGCTGACGCACAAAAGTGGTTCAACGGTCCTCGCAAACGACGAGCTTGAGAGGAGCCGATCATGTGGAAACAACGACCCCGTCGCCGGGTTCTGGCCGTTGCTTCGGGTGGTGGTCACTGGGTGCAACTGATGCGGCTGCGCGCGGCATTCGTCGGCACCGAGATGCACTATGCAACCGTTGATTCATCGGCGGCGGCAGATGTCGCCCCCGCACCTCTATGGACGTTCGTGGACTCGAACCAGAACACTAAGCTGAAGCTGATCATGACCACGCTGAAGCTCACGTGGATCGTTCTGCGGGTCCGCCCGGATGTGATCGTCACGACCGGTGCTGCCCCCGGTTATCTGGCGCTCCGCGTTGGCGGCCTGCTCGGAGCGCGGACGATGTTCATCGACTCGATTGCCAATGCTCAAGAGCTTTCGATGTCGGCACGGCTGTCCAAGGGTCATGCCGATCGACTGTTGGTCCAATGGCCGGACGTCGCACGTGAAACGGGTGCCGACTACAGCGGCGCCGTCATCTGAAAGAGAAATCCCATGATCTTTGTCACCGTCGGTACGCAACTGCCCTTTCCCCGTCTGATCTCGGCGATGGACGCCTGGAGCGCACGAAACCCTGAGACGCACGTCATCGCCCAAACGGGAGAAGACATCACGGAGACCCCGAACGTGGAAGTCCGCACGCGTGTCGACGCCAGCGAGTTCGCCGAGATGGTCTCGCAGTGTGAGCTGTTGGTGGCCCACGCCGGGATGGGCTCGATCCTGACGGCGCTGGATCTGGGAAAGCCCGTGATCGTGATGCCGCGTCAGGCTGCTTTGGGTGAGCACCGCAACGACCATCAACTGGCCACCGCGCAGAAGTTTGGCCATCTGACCAACCTGCAGGTGGTAACCAGTGCCGACGAGCTGGACGCTGCCATCCATGCCTTTCAGACGCTCGGTGCCCAGACCATAGACACGCCGCCCGCATCGGCCACCGCCAAGCAGTTGCTCGACGAGGTTCGCGCCTTTGTGATGGGAGATGGTGCCAGTGCAACGGAGGCGTTCTTCCAGCCCGCGCTGTATCCGACACCGGTCGGAGCCTGATCCGATGAACCCTCGTGCAACGATCCTGATCCCGGCCTTCAACGAGGAGGCCCTGATCGCGCGGACGCTTCTAAGGGTGTCCGACGGGATGGAACCTGGTGAGTTTCAGGTCGTGGTCATTTGCAATGGCTGCAAAGACGGCACCGCCGCTGCTGCCCAGCGAGCATTGCCATGGGCTGAGGTGATCGAAACAGCTCTGCCCGGAAAGACCAACGCCTTGAACATCGGCCACGAAACTGCTCGTGCGCCGGTTCGAGTCTACATGGACGCCGATCTCGACGTAGACGTCCAAACACTGCGTGCCCTTGTGGCCCCGATCGAGGCGGGTAAAGTGAGCGCGACCTATGGGCACATGGCCGTCGACGTGAGCAACAGCTCCTTCGCCGTACGATCTTTCTACCGCGTCTGGGCGCTCAATCCTTACCTGGCCGAGGGGAAATTCGGTGGGCTCTTCGCGCTGTCCGCCGCGCAAGCCGAGCTAATTCATCCGTTGCCCAGAGTTACCGCCGACGATGAATTCATACGCCGCAACGTGGGCGCGGGGCACGCAACCGCCGTAGAGAACTGCAGCTTCAAAACCCGCGCACCTTCGACCCTGGGTGATCTGCTCAACATCCGGCGGCGGAGCTTGAGAGGTACGCGGGAGCTTGACCAGCAAGGCCTTGCCGCCTTGGAAACGGCCGGAACAATGTCCGGTGTCTCGATCCTTCGTAGCCTCGCTTCGCGCCCGCACCTTTGGGTCTCCGCACTTGTTTACTACGCCGTCGCAATCTTCGTGCGCGCGGTGGTTTCCCTGGAAGATCCCGACCGCGCTCCCCGGTGGGAGCGAGATGACAGCAGCCGCCGTGTGACTTGATCCGGGAGAGCCCCAATGAACTCGAGAACATCCACGACCGGCGACGCCGAGCCGATCCCGTTTTCCCAAAGCCAGTATGCGCCTGGCGAGGTGATGGGCCCATCGCCGGAGCCCGACTACAATCCGCTGCAGGCACTTGGTCGCCTGGTGCGCGGTCGTTGGTTGCCGCTGCTAGCCATCAGTGCTTTGGTCGCGGGAAGTGGGGGTGCGATTGGCTTCTCGACAGGCACTGAAGTCTACGAGGGGCGTACGATCATCCGGATCTCGGCTCGCGAACCGAGCATTCTGTTTGCCAACAGTGACAAC
Organism: Pseudomonadota bacterium; assembly: GCA_039033215.1. GTDB lineage: Bacteria > Pseudomonadota > Alphaproteobacteria > Rhodobacterales > Rhodobacteraceae > Thermohalobaculum. The sequence goes on from JBCCDA010000009.1 coordinate 34,760, forward strand.
TCTCGCCTCAAGCTCTTCCAAGCCTTTGTTAAGGGGGAGACGACCTACGTTGCCAGCCACCCTGTGATGGCCCGCGCAGCCGAGATCGTCGCCGCCGATTCAAGCGCTGTGGGAACGGTGATCTCTGCCAAGAGCATGACAGATGCCGTTGGCATCCAGCGAAATGACGCGCTGATTGTGATCACGGCGGCCAGCACTAGCGCTACCCTTGCTGCGGCCAAGGCGAACGCGGTCGTGGCGGCGTATCTGGCGTTGACTGCCGAGAATGAGCTCGATCGGTCGAACTATCGCGAAGGGGAACTGGCCGAGCGTGAAGCAGACCTGTTGACCAAACTGGAGCGTAGCAATCACCAGATGCTGGAGGTCGGCGGCGAGTTCGGCAGTGCGTCGCTAGCAAAGGCGCATATTGCGAAGGTCGCGCAGTTGGAAGCGCTGCTCACCCGACGGGCGGAAGTCGAAGCGACGCTTGAAGCCATGCGGGCGAAGACCAACCTCGCAGGCACCGACATGGGCGATGTCGAGATCAAACGCGCTACGCTCCTGGACCGAGGCCTCGCCGACCTGACCTTTGACAAGGCAAAGCGCGAAGCCGAGCTAGTCGCGCTGTTGCGCCGCTATGTCGACGGAAGCCCGAAGATCATCGAGAAGCGCCAAGAGATCATCATCATGGATGCCGCGATTACGGCGCGGCGCGAGCAGATCGGCGTTCTCGGCCGCACCGGCGCGCTGACGGATGCCGAGACCAGCTCCGAGGACGAGACGATTTCCGAAATCGAGGCCGTCCTCGCCAAGGTGAACATCCAGATCGCCGAAGTCCGTGATGACGCCAAGGCACTTAACGGGAAGCGGCTGCGTCTCGATTTCCTGCAAGAGGAGCACGACGAGACGCGTCGGATGCTCGACGAGACCCGCCGTGCTTTGGATGCTGTGCGTCTCGAAAGTCAGAACGCCATGCCTGGACTGATCGAGGTTCTGACCCCCGCCATCGTCCCAGCGGCACCTACCAAGAACAAGCGCAAGGTCTTCGGGCTGATGGGATTTGCGGGAGGCGGTTTAGTGGCGATGGCGCTCTTCTTGTTCATTGCCGCACGTCGAGGGCTTGTCCGCTACAGCGACGATCTTTGGCGCCTGACACCCCGTATGCCACTGTTGAGTGTGATGCCGCGGCAGCGACCGCCTCACGGACCAGACCGTGACGTCGACCAACTTTGTAACACGATCCAGTTGTTGCCGGACCATGGCGTGGGTCGGTTCCGGACAACCCGCATCATCGCGGTGGGAGGAGCGGACGGGGCAGATAGTGCCGATCTTGCTCATGCCCTGGGCGGTAGCTTCACACGCCGCGCAATCCCAACTTTGCTGCTCGATGCCGATCTCGTGAGTGGCAGCCTAACCAAGGCGCAGGGGCTGCAGGACACGCAGGGTTGGCGTGAAATGCTGTCTGGGCGCGCACCGACGCTGCAAGTTGATCCGTCGGGCATGACGCTTCGGGGAGCAGGCGTATGCGAAAGCGTCCTGGACCACAACGTCTCCGCCCAGATGGTTCGCGACGCGCTAAGTGCGGCGGGTCAGGAATTCGACGTCGTCGTACTCAACCTCGGTGGACTGTGCGAGAGCCTGTCGGCGGCCCTGGTCGCGGCCTCCGCCGATCTGGTGATCGGAGTGGTTCAGCCAGGTGACCGGCTCGATGAAGTTGATCGCAGTCTTCGCCGTGTCGACGAGTTATCGCGCATGGGTGCGGCGATTGTTTTCTACGACACCGCACGGGACAACCCGAGCAAGTATTCCTGAAATCCGTTCGGTGCGGTCGGCCAATGCTTGGAGCCGCCAAATCTTCCGGTGTCGAAAGATGGCCGACTTTCGCGGCGTCAGCCTCTAACTCGACACTGAGGCTGCTACGAATGCAGCTTCGAAGCTGACCGGGCAGACAAGATACCCGGCGCTCGCAGACGTGCTCGGGGGGCGTCCGAGCGAACTGTTCGTGACGTCTTCGAGCGCCGCCGTCTGCTCCTCGCGGAGATCACCGAGACGAAGAACCAAGACACTTTCGTTGGTCATCAGGGGGGTGGATCCGTGTGGTCAGCGTCGTGATGACGGAGAACACGCATGGCTACAACGGCCATGTGGAGATTGGTCATGACATACACTCGCGCATCAAGAAGTACCGCAAGTATGGCAAACCCTGCCGGGATGGAGTCGCGTGCGTGAACGGCACCGAGAGCTTGCGGAGCTTTGTCAAACAACCGGCTGGCCAAGTTCAGCGACCTGTCTCCACGGCTAGAGTAACACGCTAGGGAATGCGGACGGCGTTGGGTGCAATCCTCTGATAGGCTAGTCTAGAAATTCAGGATTTGACGGTCCAGAGCTTTCAACAAACTCGCTGCTTTGCGCCTGGCCCAAGCCATGCCGCCATACCCCCGAACGCCTCTTGAGCCTGCGGTTGCCACTGCCAGCAACGCGTCCACAAGAAGTTCGTGCAGTGTATCAATCCTCACATAGGCGGCCTGCACGCCGCCCCTAGGATCGGTTTACGGCACACGATCCGACCACACAAAACTGACGCATCAGATTGATGGAGGCAGCGATGACATCGCTCGCTCGTGATACTTCTGTACCTGCCGGTTCCCTGACCGGCCTCGCCCTGGCCCTGGCGGGAGTGCTGTTCATTGCCCTTGGCGTGATCCTGGCGATCAGCAGCCCGCTGGGCCCCTTCGCGACGGCATTCTGGCGGATGGCGATCGGAAGCGTGCTTTGCGTGACAATGGCAAGGGCGCTGCTGGGCCCCCAGGCCATAGGCCAGGCAAAGGCGTTGATGCGCGACCGGGACGCATGGATTGCGGGGTTGGCCTTCGCGGTGATGGTAGCGTTCTGGTACTCGGGGATGCGGATGTCTTCGGCGGCAACAACTTCGGCTTTGCACAACCTCTCGCCGCTGGTACTGGCGCTCTCTGCTTGGTTTATCTTCAAGAACCGCCCCCCTGCCCGCCATATGCTCGGGATTTCAGTGGCCGTCGGGGGGATGGTGGTCCTGACCGGGCACAGCGGATCGTTGTCTGACAGGGCCCTGATCGGTGACCTTCTGGCCTTGGCGTCGGCTGCGTTCCTGGCGGTCTACTACGTTCGGCTGACGGTGCTGAGCCGCGGAGCGCATCCCTGGATCGTCATGGGCGTGATCTCGATGGTGTCGGCGCCCTTGCTGCTGGTACTGTCGCTGGCGACTGAGCCTGTGCAGGTGCCGGACACCCCCAATGGCTGGGGTGTGCTTATGGCCCTGGCGCTGGCGACCCAGGTACTGGGGCAGTCGTGCCTTGCCCACGCCTCACGTCGATTGGGAGCGTTCGGGATGACTGCCGTAACCCTGACCGAGCCCGCGTTCACGGCACTTCTGGCGGCGCTGTTCCTCGTGTCGCCGATCCACGGGATCCACATTGTAGGCATCTTCGTGGTCTCAGCCGGCCTCTGGGTGATCATGACGCCTGGACGGCAGAGTGCTCCCCAAACCCGTCCCGCAACCATGCCGCTACCGTCCCGCGCCCGTCGAGCACCGGTGCCACAGACGTCACGCCTTGGTCGTAAAAGTGCCCCGCAGACGTACAGCAACCGTCGGATGGGACCGCGCGGTGCCGGTTGAAGGGCCTGTGCAGCACAGCCAACGGCAAGGTGCTCTGAGCCCCAACCTTTCCCCGGGCAGGGCTAAGCGACTTCCACCTCTGATGCGCAGTTCAAAAGCGGGCTGGCCGAGCCAACGAGACTTGTAGCGGTACACCATGAAATATAACCGAATGAGCGCACAGTCTCTCCGGATCGAGATCTTCCAATCGGCACGGATCCCACGGACGAGGGTTCGTTTCTCTACTCCGAAATGCTTGCCAGTGTTGCGTCTAGCGTTCGGTGCAGCCTTGCGAGGAGATCGTCGATCTCTCCGGCCGTGATGACAAGTGGGGGCGTGACGGCGATCGAGTCACCGAGTGCTCGGACGATGAGGTTCTCGTCCAAAGCATGTTCCTGCGTCTTCAGACCGACCTTTTGCGCGGGGTCGAACGCCAGGCTAGAGCTTTTGTCCTCGACAAGTTCCAACGCCCCGATCAAGCCGACGCCGCGCGCTTCGCCTACCAATGGGTGTTCGGCCAAACGGGCAAGCCCGTCCTGCAGCCGCGGACCGACTCCGCGGACATGGGCGACGAGGTCGCGCTCCTCTATGATCTTCAACGTCTCTAGCGCCACAGCTGCCGCGACCGGGTGCCCGGATCCTGTGAAACCGTGACTGAAGGCGCCGAGCTTGGCCGAGTTGTCGGCAACAACCTGGTAGATCTCGTCGTTCATCAGGACGGCCGCAATCGGGATGTAGCCTGACGAAAGCGCTTTGGAGCAGGTCAGCAGGTCTGGTTCGATCCCGTAGGTCTCTGAACCCCACATGTTGCCTGTGCGCCCAAAGCCACAGATGACCTCGTCTGCAATCATCAGCACATCATGCTTGCGCAGCACGGTCTGGACTTTCTCGAAGTATCCGGCCGGCGGCACAACGACTCCGCCCGCACCCATGACCGGCTCTGCGATGAACGCGGCCACCGTCTCAGGCCCCTCAGCGATGATCAGATCGTCGATCTCCTGGGCGAGGCGCGTGGCGAAGGCTGCCTCGGTTTCGCCAGGCAGACCGTCACGGTAGAGATGCGGACAGGTTACGTGCAGAAAGCCCGGTAGCGGCAGCCCGAAGTCTGTGTGCATCCGGGGGATGCCGGTCATGCAGGTAGCAATCGTGGTCAGACCGTGAAACCCGCGCATACGACTCACGATCTTGCGCTTCTCAGGCCGGCCGAGTGCGTTGTTGTAGTACCAGACGAGCTTAACTGCGCTGTCGTTGGCCTCGGAGCCCGAGTTGGTAAAGTAGGCTTTCTTCAGGGCAACGGGCGCCATCTCGACCAGCTTTTCGGCAAGCTCGACGCAGACGTCGGCCGTCTTGTGGTAGAAGGTATGATAGTAAGGCAGCCGTTTCATCTGACGATTGGCCGCGTCGACGAGGCGCTGTTCAGAGAAACCAAGCGCCACGTTCCAGAGACCCGACATCGCTTCGAGGTAGCGCCGCCCGCGATCGTCCACGACGAACACTCCGTCGCCTTGTGTCATGATTTGCGGCCCGTCACGCTCGTGCGCGCGGAGGTCGGTTTGGCTGTGTAGATGATATTCGATATCGCGCATTGCGAGTGAATTGCTGCCGAGCGTCATGGGCCCCTCCCGAGTATCGCGACCGTAAGCGTTCCACGTCCCGGTTGTTTTGACCAGCCGGCTGTCGCGCAATCCTATCGCCCCCATGATCGTTTTTGGGCAGAGTTCCGCTTGCAGTGCCGAGATTTCGCGCGCTACGCTTGCACTGCGCAGCGATTGCGCATCGTGGGGGCCGATGCTGAGATGAGCGATCTCGCCAACACTGCACACGACGCCGATCATCCGATCGTCCGGTTCCGAGACGTCGAGAAGACTTATGATGGTGAGACGAACGTTGTCGAGGCTCTGCACCTCGACGTTCTAGAGGGCGAGTTCCTTACGCTTCTGGGTCCTTCGGGGTCGGGCAAGACAACGACGCTGATGATGCTGGCCGGTTTCGAGGAGCCGACAGCAGGTGAGATTCTTTTGCGCGATCGCTCGATTCTGCGCGTTCCACCGTTCAGGCGCAACATGGGCGTGGTCTTCCAGAACTATGCGCTCTTCCCGCATATGACAGTGGCCGAGAACGTAGGTTATCCGCTGCGCCAGCGCCGCCTGACCCGAGCGGACATCGCGGAGAAAGTGCGTTCCGTCCTCGATATGGTGGAACTTGGTCAGCTGCTCGATCGCCGCCCTGCGCAGCTTTCCGGAGGACAGCAGCAGCGCGTGGCGTTGGCGCGTGCGCTGGTCTTCGAACCGGACATTGTGCTGATGGACGAGCCACTTGGCGCGCTGGACAAGCGCCTGCGTGAGCAGATGCAGGTCGAGATCAAGCGCCTGCACGACACGTTGGGCATGACGTTTGTCTATGTGACGCATGACCAGTCCGAGGCGCTGACCATGTCGGACCGTGTCGCGGTATTCAACGATGGTCGCATCCAGCAGATCGACGCTGCGCGTACTGTTTACGAAGCGCCGATGACCGGCTTTGTCGCGAACTTCATCGGGGAGAACAACACGCTGCCCGGTGCGATCTCGTCAACGGACGGATCCGAGTGCCGTGTCCGCCTAGATAGCGGTGCAACGGTTGGGGCTGCCAACGTACTAGGCCTCGCGCCTGGCCAACGCACACATGCCTCGATCCGGCCTGAGCGGCTGATCCTGGCGCCAGGTGCCGAGGGCATGATGACGCTGAACGTGCGCGAGATGATCTATTTCGGAGACCATCTGCGCGTCATCTTGCGAGGCGGTGGGATCGAGATCATGGCCAAGGCACCGATTGACCAGGCAGTGAGCCTGAAGCTGGGAGACAGCGTGTCGGTGACGTGGGATGCGCAACACTGCCGAGCGCTCGACGCGAGCGAGCCTGACGTTGCCTTGGCATCGTGAGAGGTGGGATAGCCAGATTTACTGTCATGACACGGGGAGCAACTGACGATGGGAACAGGGAGAGACAGAATGAAACATGGGTTCACGGCAGCCGCAGCTATTGCGGCACTCGGGCTTACAGCCGTCTCGGCTCAGGCACGGGATTTCACAATAGCTTCCTGGGGCGGTGCCTACCAGGAGGGGCAAAGGGATATCTACTTCACGCCTTTCGGTGATGCCGAGGGCGTCCAGGTGCTCGAGGACGTCTATCTGGGCGGATGGGCGCAGTTCAAGGCGATGCAAGAGACCGGCAACATTCCCTGGGATGTGGTGCAGGTAGAATCCGCCGAGGTCGCACGCGGTTGCGAGGAGGGACTGTTCCTCGAGCTAGACTGGGATCGTCTCGGCGGACGCGACAGCTTCATTGACGGTGGTGCCAGTGATTGCGGTATGGGGGTCGTGGTCGTCTCTGAGGTGATTGCCTACCGCGCTGATCTGGTCGACGGTGAGGGTCCGAAGACACTTGCTGACTTCTTCGATCTCGAGAAGTTCCCAGGGTCACGGGGCATGCGCGATGAGCCGAAGTACAACCTTGTACGTGCGCTTTTAGCCGATGGGGTGCCGGCCGACCAGATCCACGACGTCTTGGGTACACCCGAGGGATTGGACCGGGCGTTCGCCAAGCTCGACACGATCAAGAGTGAGGTTACCTTCTGGTCAGCGGGCGCACAGGCACCGGAGCGCCTGGCTGCGGGAGACTACGTGGTCTCAATCGCCTACAATGGCCGGATCACCAACGCCGAGCGTGACGGGGCCGAGAACCTTGAGATGGTCTGGGACAACCACATCGCCTACCTTGACCAGTGGGTGATCCTAGCTGACAGCCCGAACGTAGAGCTCGCGTACAAGTATCTGGAGTACTATGCCGATCCGGGCCGCCAGATCGCCTACTCCAAGGAAAAGCTGCCCTATGGCCCCCCTCTGATCGAGGCTGCCGCCGCGATGCCGCCAGAAATGGCAGCCGAGCTTCCGGTTGGCGAGAACATGGCAACAGCCTTCGTGACTGGCACACCGAAGGATGTCGAGTTCTGGCTCGACAACCTGGACGAGATCACCGAGCGCTGGAACGCCTGGAAGGTCCAGAACTGAGCTTGTCGGCCGTGCCTTCGGGCGCGGCCTTGCCCTGAACAAGATGTCCGATCAGGTTGAACTCCCGCTAAAGACAAAGCTCGCACGGGCCAACCGGCGCCGCCAACTCGTGGCGGCCAGCCTCGTCGCGCCCGCCTTCGTGTTTCTCGTGGTGGCGTTCCTGGTCCCGCTCGCGTCGATCCTCTTTTATGCGGTCGAGAACACCGATGTCGCCAAGTACATGCCTCGCACCTCGGAGGCTATCGCCGAATGGGATGGCGAGAGCACACCTGGTGAGCATGTCTTCGAGGCGCTGTTTCATGACCTGAAGGACGGCTACGAAGCGAAGACCATCGCACGTGCGGCGACAAGCCTGAACCACCAGATCTCGGGCTTTCGCAGCCTGGTGATGGGCACAGCGCGGCGCACCGGACGGATTGACGGCCCGCCCTATCGGGCGGCGATACTCGCTACCCGTCCTGACTGGGCCAACGTTGACATCTGGATCGCGTTCCAGCGCGCCGCTGTTCCGATCACGCCGCGCTATGTGTTGGCGGCCGTGGACATGGAACGGAGTGCGGATGGTGCGGTCAGCTGGGTTGAGGAGGATCGGCAGGTCTACATTGACTATTTGGAGCGTACGATCTGGATTAGCCTTGTCGTCACGGTAGCGTGCTTCGTGATCGCCTTCCCGATGGCGTACTTGATGGCGATGGGTAGTGATAAACTGCGCCGAATTCTGTTCATTCTCGTCCTGTTGCCGTTTTGGACCTCCCTGTTGGTGCGCACAGCAGCTTGGGTAATCCTGCTCCAGAAGAACGGTGTGGTGAACGATGCACTGATTTGGACAGGCCTGACTGACGAGCCGATGCAGCTGATCTTCAACCGCTTCGGTGTCTATGTGGCAATGGTGCACGTCCTGCTGCCCTTCATGATCCTGCCAATGTACTCGGTTATGCGCACGATTCCGCGCGATCACCTGCGGGCGTCAGCCTCGCTCGGCGCGCGTCCAGGCGCGACGTTCTTCCAGGTTTACCTGCCGCAAACGCTTCCAGGCGTTGGGGCAGGGTGCCTTTTGGTATGGGTGCTGGCGATCGGCTTCTACATCACGCCCGCACTGGTAGGCGGTGGTGGGGATCAAATGCTGAGCTTCCTGATCGCTGAGTTCACCCTCAAGACAGCGAACTGGCACATGGCTGCGGCTCTGGCACTCTTGCTGCTGGCGATGGTGGCAGTCATCTACCCACTCATGGCCAGGCTGACCGGGGCAAATCGATTGGACGTGGGGCGTTAGATGGCACTGCCGCTTCACCTTACAGCGTCGCAGCGTCTCTGGCATGTTGGGGTTAGGCTGGCCGCTGGGCTTGGCTTCGCCTTCATGCTGGTGCCGATCGTCATTATCATTCCGATTTCGTTCTCGTCAGGGAGCTTTCTGAACTATCCGCTGCCGGGACTTTCGTTGAAGTGGTACGGGGCGGCGCTGGCTCCGTTTCCGTGGCTGTCCTCCTTCCAAAACAGCCTGTTGATCGGCGCTGCGACGACCGTACTGGCAACGGTCCTTGGGACCCTCGCGGCAGTTGGCCTGCAGAAACTACAGTTTCGCCTCAAACCGCTCGTCGTCGCGCTCTTGATTTCGCCAATGGTGGTGCCTCTGGTGATCACGGCGCTTGCGCTCTACTTCTTCTTCGCGTCACTCGAACTTCTGGGCAGTTTCACGGGAATGATCCTGGCGCACACTGTGCTGGCGATACCATTTGTGGTCGTCACGGTCTCGGCGACTTTGTCGGGGTTTGACCACACGTTGACCCGTGCGGCGGAGAGCCTTGGGGCAAGCCCGCTCTCGGCCTTCCGCACCGTGACGTTGCCGCTGATCATGCCGGGGATCGTCTCGGGCGCGATCTTCGCCTTCATCACGTCCTTTGACGAGATTGTCGTCGCGCTTTTCATCGCCTCGCCCGCACAGTTCACGCTGCCGCGGCAGCTGTTCTCGGGACTGCGGGACCAGCTCGATCCTTCCATCGTCGCTGTTGCCGTGATGCTGCTCGCGCTCTCGTCGCTGTTGATCTTGGTGGTCGAGCTGCTTCGTTGGCGATCGGAGCTTCTGGCAGGGCGCCGACATGACCCGTAGCCAGATCTAGCCGTAGTTCACATGGGTCGCGTCGCGGCCTTCTTCGTGCCAGCGCCAGTAGGTTTCCTTGATCCTTACTGACAGCGGCCCCGGCCTATCGTTGCCGTAGATCCGGCCGTCGAGGCGCGAGACCGGCATGACTCCGCCTGCTGTGGTAGCGGTGAAAATCTCGTCTGCATCCTCGATATCCGCGCGTGTGAGTGGAACGATCTGCCTAGGCACCCCCAACTCGTCACAGATGTCGAAGACCGTCTGCCGCGTAATTCCCTCTAGCGCACCGCGGTCGGGTGAGAGAACCGTGCCATGGCGGACAGCAAAGACATTGAAGCCTGGGCCCTCCGTCACGAATCCATCCTGATCGAGCAGGATCGCATTATCCGCACCTGCGTCCTCTGCTTCGAACAGTGCGCGCACCATATCGCCCCAATGGTAGTTCTTGATCTTTGGATCGACGCTGGCGGACGGGATCCGCGGAGTCTTGGCAACAATGAGATGGGCGCCACGTTCCTGTATCTCTGGCGAGATGACGTCGACCCAGGGGATCGCATAGGCGTAGAAACGGTTCTGGAGGAGGCTTGGCTTGCGCGGCATGCCGGGTATCGGCACGCCACGAGTGGCGATCATGGCAACGTAGGCTTCGCGCAAGCCGGAAAGACGAACGCACTCGGACAGGATCGAAGCGATTTGCTCCCTGTCGTACTGCAGCGTCATACGCAGCCCCGCCAATGAGGCCTCGAAGCGATCCAAATGATGTTCCAGCCGGAAGAATGCGCCTTGCCAGACATGCACGACATCGTAGGTGACGTCGGACTTGTTGAATCCCCAGTCCATCAGCGAAATCCCGGCGTTTCCGGCTGGCACATAAGTGCCGGCACAAAAGGCTGCGCCGTCCGAAAACTCAGTGGTTCTGTCGGGATGAACGCCGTTCAATTCGTTCACGAGATGAACTCCAAGTCCGAGACAATCATGCGTGCTCGACGAAAGTCCCTACGCTGCGGTACGACTACTATGGCAACATCCACACCACTGTGTCGACACCGTTTAGAACGCGGATAACGATCGCACTTGTGTCCAGATCTGCTCAGGCGCCGCGTGTGCGACAGCAAAGATCACACAAGGCATCCTGACCTCTATGTGGAGGTCGTCACGCGTGGATTGACCCATCGCGGCGCGGCAAACGGTTGCGAGATCGCCCGTTCCACTAACGCTAGGTGATCCTGGCCGTAAAACGGGTCTCCGTCGACAACGTATGTTGGCGAGCCAAAGACGTTCTGCTTGCGCGCCCAGTCCGAGTTGGCTTGCAGTGTGGCCTGCACAGAGCCCGACGCTGCTTGTTTAAGAAGGGACTCCGCATCAAACCCGCATTTTACTGCCAGTTTCGCAAGTGTGTCTGTGTTTGAGAGGTCGGCGTCATCGCGCCAATGCGCCTCCAGCAGACCATGGGCCATAGCATCCGTGTTCGTGCCGGTTTCTCCGAGAGCGATTATCATTCCTGACGCAAGGCTGTAGTCAGCATCATGATACGTTGGCCTGAAGTTGATGACCGGAACGTTGCGGTACTCAGCCCAGCGTTCGATTTCTCTCCCGAAGAAGTAGTCTACATGAGCTTGGGAGCGGGCGCGGAACGGCTGGCCACCCTGCGCTTCGACAACTGGCGTGAGAAGAACTGGTTTGTGGACCAGCGTCACATCATGCTGGACACAAATTCTGCTCAACTCCGCCGACCCGAGATAGGCGTACGCCGAATGGGCAGAGTAGATGTATTCAATCACGGCCATGTTCGGAGCATGCATCAAACTGACCCAACAGCAAGCGTGACCTGATCAATGGCAGCTCAGAGCCAATTGCTGCCTCTGAAGGTGTTCTGTATCCTCGCGGCATGTCAGATTGGCGCCCTGCATCCAGGATCCGTTTTAAAGCCCTTGGTCTCCATTGGCGTGGCGACCACCTTCTTGCTGCCGAGGTTCTGGATGACGCCGGACGTGTGACAGGAGTGCGCCCTCTGGGCGGTTCGGTCGAATTCGGCGAAACGGCAGAGGCGGCTGTGATCCGCGAGTTTCGCGAAGAACTCGGCATCACAGTGGAGACTGTCAGCCGACCTGTCTTCGTGGAGAACATTTATACGCATGAAGGTAGCCTTGGGCATGAGGTTCTAGCGATCTTCGACGTGACGTTTCCCGCTGATGCCGTTGCCGGTAAGACTCGCGTCGAATTCGAGGAGGACAATGGCACCAAGTGCTTTGCAGAGTGGTTTGCGCTGGACACGTTGGATATGCCTGATGGGCCGCAACTCTTCCCCCAAGGGCTAAGGGCGCACTTACAAAAGGCCTGATGTCCGGCTGCAGTGTCCCGAGTGCCGCCTCCGCCGTCTGCCGCAGCAGAGCACGCCGTCAACCTATCGCCCGTCCGTAGGTGACCTGCGGACTTGCGTGTCAGTCTATGATCCGCGCCACCTTGGGCGATTCCGCTGCCGCGTCGTAGACTTGGCCGACCAATGCGGCCTTTGGAGTTCGAGTCTCCAAACTGTGGACAGTTTCTAACTCCGCATCCGCTGAAAACTCGGATCGTAGGGCGATTGCGCGATCACTTCTGCTGGAACCAAGTCGCCGCACATATCCACTTGAAGCCAACACTCCAAACCGCCGAACTCCGGATCGACAAACGCATATGCGAGGTTTTGATCGACCCGATGGCCATAGCCGGCCGATGTGATCGTGCCGACCACCTTGTTCTCATGCATCAGGGAGGCGCCCGGGTGTGCCGGGGCATGGGTGGCGTTGATCTTAAGTGTCACCAACAACTTACGTGGCCCGGCAGCCTGTCGTGTGGCCAACGCAGCCTTGCCGACGAAGTCTCCCTTGTCGAGTTTCACGAACCGCGCAAGCCCCGTCTCGAACGGATCAAACTCTGTGATCAGGTCTGCCTTCCAATGCAGAAAGCCCTTCTCCATGCGCATAGACTCGATTGCGCGCGTGCCGAAGAGCCCGAGCCCGTTGGCCTCGCCTGCTTTGCGCAGAGCCAAGTAGGCCGCGTACAATGAGGCGTTGGGAACATGGATCTCGTATGCCAGTTCGCCTGAGAAGCTCACGCCCATCACCGTGGCTGGTGCAAAGCCGATGAAACACTCCCTCACGGAAAGCCATGGGAAAGCCGCGGGTGACCAATCTCCGCGCGCACAAGACGAGAGGACTGCTCGGGCGTTCGGCCCTGCCAAGACCAGGATCGTTTGGTCATTGGTAAGGCTGCGCAGTCGCACGTCCTCACCTGGCTGCAGATGCGCGGTGAGCCAATCCATATCGTGGTATTCAGACGCAGCTGCGGACCCATACCAGACCCGATCAGGCCCGCGATCTGAGGCGGGAAGATTGGCTATCGTCGCTTCGCATTTGATGTTGCCGTGGTGGTTCAGTAGGTAGGCGAGCCCGATGCGGCCGGCCCGCTTGGTCACGGGACCGCAAATCATCCGGTCTAGAAAGGCATGGCGGTCGGTTCCGGTGATCTCGATACGGTTGAACCCGTTGACCTCCGCCAAACCGACATTCTCAGCGACGTTGCGCACCTCACCGGCGACCACATCGAAAGCCTCGTCAAAGTTGAAGCTCAGGGAGGGATGAAAGTCCGGCGTGGGCTTGATGTAGTCCACGCGTTCCCAGCCGTTCACGACAGTGAACTCGGCTCCTTCGGCGGTGAGGACCGGGGTGAGTGGCGTCGTTTTGGCGGGGCGTCCTGCCGGGCGGTGTTCGTGCGGGAAATGGAAGCGGAATTCGTTCTGATAGTCCTCGATCGCCTTGAGTGCCGTCAGTTCGACGTTCGCGTGCCCCATGAAGCGGCGCGGGTCGATCACCCAGGTATCGTAGCAGGCCTCGCCGTGCACGATCTGTTGCGCCAGGAGCCAGCCATGCCCACCGCCTTCGCCCAGTCCTGCGCGCAGGCCGATGATGCAGAAGGCGTTGCGTTTTCCCGGGATCGGACCCACGAGCGGAGCGCCATCGATCGTGTAAGTGATGGGGCCGTTGACGATCCGCTTGATGCCGACCTCAGCCAGTGCAGGCATTCGCTCGAACGCGCCTTCGAGCACATCCATGACACGGTCAAGGTCATCGGGGCACAGATCATTGGAAAAACCGGGGCTGATCCCGTCCATCCCCCAGGTCTTGCAGTCCTGTTCATAGAAGCCGACCAGCAGGCCGCCCTTTTCCTGGCGGGAATAGTAGTCCGATATCGGGCACCGGAGCAGTGGCATCCGGTGTCCTGCCTCCGCAATTGCGGGGATGTCCTCGGTGACGAAGTACTGGTGCTCCATCGAGGCAACAGGGTGATGCACGCCCATCATCGCGCCCACTTCGTTTACCCGGTAGCCGCAGGCATTGACCACGACATCGCAATCAATGTTCCCCGCATCGGTCTGGACTGTCCAGGTGTCGTCCTTGTGCTGGGTCAGCCCCGTTACAGGCGAGTTGCGATACACCTCGGCCCCGGCCTTGCGGGCATGAAAAGCAAGCGCTTGGCAGAGTTGTGCAGGGTCGATGTCCCCGTCTTCACCGTCCCAAAGTCCCCCAAGGAGGTTTTCGGTCGAGATCAGCGGGTGGCGGCGGGCGCATTCCGCAGCGTCGATGACTTCGTATTCCACCCCCATGCCGCGCGCCATCGACGCGAAATGGCGATAACCCTGCATCTGCGCTTCGGTATTCGCTAACCGGATCCCCCCGTCGCCATGATGATAGCCAACCGGGTACCCTGGGTCGTCGCGGAGCTTCTTGTAGAGTGCGATGGAGTGGGATTTGAGCCCCACCATCGTTTGCGTCATGCCGAAATTCGTGACCTGGGCGGCAGAGTGCCAGGTGGTTCCAGACGTCAGCTCGTCGCGTTCGACAAGCACGACGTCGGTCCAACCTTCCTGCGTCAGATGATAGAGGGTAGAGCAGCCCGCGATACCGCCGCCGATCACCACGACCATTGTTCTGGATTTCATGGTGAGCCCTCCATTTTCCGACAACCCACACTGACAGGTTGGCAATTCGTTGAAAAACAGATTTACCAGAGATATTAAGTCGAAAAATCCGAGGTATTGTCCGTGGCCCCTTCACTGCGTGCGATGCGCTATGTCCAGGCGGCATTGCGAAAGGGCAGCATCTCCGCTGCAGCGGAGGCCATGCACGTCGCACCTTCTGCCATAGCGACAGCTCTGGATCAGGCCGAGGCAGCGTTTGGCATGGTTCTGGTGACCCGGGCACGTTCAAAGGGCATCTTCCCGACGGCTGCGGGGAGGGATGTGCAGCGCCGCATAGATGACCTGTTGGAACGCTATGACGCCATGCTGAGCGATGTCTCAGACTTGCAATCGGGCCTCTCAGGCACCTTGGCCATCGGGTACAACGCACCCATCGCCCCGGCGTTCCTTCCTGCGATTTCTGCGCCGCTTCTTGCCGCGCATCCCGAGGTGTCGCTTTCGTTTGCCGAAGGCGACAACACTTCCGTTCAGAAGGGTCTCTTGGACGGAAAGTTTGACGTGATCCTGTTTGTAGAGGAATTGCCAAATCCGCAGATCGAGACGCAGCCGCTGATCTTTGCCCCGACATACTGCCTCTGTCCGGCGGATCATAGCATTGGACAGAAGGGCACCGTTTCGGTTTCCCGGATTGTGCAAGAACCGCTGATCCTGTTGGACCGGCCTGCTGCGCGCGGCTATTATCTGGAACTGCTGGAACAAAGTGGTGAGGAGCCGCGCATCGTCGCCACAGCCAATTCAACGGAGATGGTGCGTTCGCTGGTTGCCACCGGGATCGGAGTGTCATTGCTGAACATGCGGCCGCGTCACGTACCAAGCTATGCTGGCGGCTCAGTACAGTGCGTGCCCATTTCTGAGGGCTCGAACGGCGTTACCTTGTCGCTTGGGTTCGCGTCGGGCCCGAAACGGCGGCTCTTGCAGATGTTCGTCGATAGCTGCCTTGGATTCTTCAGCAGCCCGAAGGGCGCAGAGTTGATTGCAGGCGATCACTTGTGAGAAGCACGCGTCGCACGCCCTCACCAGTCTGAGCTAACGAAAGCGCGCGAGACGTCAGGACTTGTAGCTCTCGTCGATTCTGTCGAGGCGACGCATCAGGGCGGGCCATTCCAACTTGCCGATCGGGCGATGCCCGTCGGGTGAGTTTGCCTTGCGATTGCGGTCCATCGTGGTCTGCTGGACAACCTCGGGGATCTCGACCGCGACTTCACCCGTCTGCTGGAATGCGACCTGCATCCGGCACGCCCGCTCGGCACGGTACATCCAGACAAATGCCTCGGCGATCGTGCGCCCAACGGTCAGAAGGCCGTGATTTCGCAGAAAAAGCACGTTGGCGTCGCCGAGGTCTGCAACCAGACGGTCGCGCTCGCTCAGGTCCGTCGCGATACCCTCGTAGCCATGATAGGCGACGTGCGCATAGATGGCCAAAGCGTGCTGGTTCAGCGGCTTGAGGCCGGCCTGCGCCGTCGAGACCGCAGTGCCCGCAGGTGTATGGGTGTGCAACGCGCATGCAAGCTCGGGCTTGGCCATGTGGATCGCGGAGTGGATCACGAAGCCGGCCGGGTTGATGTGGTAATCGGTGGGCGAGAGGATGTTCCCCTCCTCGTCGACCTTCACGAGGCTGGAGGCGGTGATCTCATCGAAGAGCAAACCGTACGGGTTGATCAGGAAGGCATCATCCTCGCCCGGAACGCGCGCCGAGATGTGCGTGCCCAGAAGATCGGACCAGCCCATCAGCTCGACCAGTCGATAGCAGGCTGCTAAGTCCACGCGCGTCTGCCATTCTGCCTCTGAACACTGGTGGCGGATGTCGCTTTGAACGTTCATTGGGGCTCTCCGTTTGCAAGGGTGACGAGGCCGTCGGCGGCCAGAACGCCGTCTGTCAGAACCATGACGGGGTTCGCCTCGGCCTCGAGGATGGTCTGAGTATGCGTCGCCAGCGTCGAGATTGCGGCGACTGCCTGCGCCAATGCATCGAGGTCGCCTTCGGGCAGGCCACGATGACCGCGCAGGGGGGCCAGTCCGACAACCTCCGCGATCATCTCACGGGCAGTGGGGACGTCGACGGGCGCAAGACGGATCGCCTTGTCGTCATAAAGGCCGACCAGGATGCCTCCTGGCGCCAGCGTCACGAGCGGGCCGACCTGCGGGTCCAACCGGTAGCCGATCAGCACTTCCTGCAGCGGGCGGATCATCGGGGCGACGAGGAGCTGCTCAACCACGACCCCGGGATGATGCCCTTCGACCGCGGACTTGATCGTACGCCCTGCCGTCTTCAGCGCGTCCGGCCCATCGATCCCCACGACCACGCCGCCGGCCTCTGTCTTGTGTGGCACGGCGTCCGACAGGACCTTTGCGACGACGGGGTAGGGGAAGGGCAGCTCCGGTGCCTCGCCGGCGGATACGGTCACCCGCGCCACCACGGGCATGCCAACGTCGGCAAGGAGCGAGAGCGAGGCCTCCTCGTCCAACGTCTTTGCGTCTCGCGCGCTGGGTTTGCGCGCCAATGCCCTGATCCGTGGCGCGCGCCATCGGCAGAATGCCCCGATCGCGTCCGCCGCACTCTCCGGGCTGCGGTAGGCGGAGATGCCAAGCATTGTCATCCGTTGCAGTGTCGGCAACGCGTCCGGCACGATGAAAGCCGCCAGCGGCTTTCCGCCAAGTTCGGCCTGCTGCAGGGGCGCCACCGTGTTCTCTATGGCCGAGCGCCCGGAGGAACCGGTGACCGAGAGCACCAGGTCGACCTCGGGGTCCGCCGCGATCGCCTCGATGGTGGGCCTGACATATTTCGGTGCGGCACCTGCCATGGTCAGGTCGACCATCGGGCCGAACGACGCCTCCAGCCCAGTGGCCCTGATGGCGTCCTTGGTGACCTCGGATGGTGGCTGGATGGTCACCCCTTCAAGCGCCAGCCGATCGCACACTGTGGCTCCGCCACCGCCCGTGGTTGTCAGGACGCCGACACGTGCCGGTCTGGGACCGGGACGGCGGCCCGCAAAGAGCATCGGCGCTTCGATCAGCCCGTCGAGCGTGGTGACCCGCCCGATCCCGATCTCGCGCAGAAAGGCATCGGCAACCGGATCTTCCGCCAGCAGTGCGCCGGTGTGGGCAACGGCCATTTCCTGCCCGACCGACGAGCGGCCCAGCTTGAAGGCAATGATAGGTTTGCCGACGTCGTGCGCGCGCGCCGCCATCCGCGCAAGACCATCCGCGTCGCGCAATGTCTCGAGAAAGAGCGTGAGAACATCCGTGTTGGGGTCCTCCAGCATCATCTCGCCAAGCTCGGGGATGCCGAGATCGCATTCGTTCCCGACGGAGGCGATCCGCGAAAAACCGACCCCGATCGCCTTGGCTCGGCTGATCAGCCCGCCCATCATCGAGCCTGATTGCGAGATGAGCGAAACGCGGCCGCGCAGCGGGTCGGGTTCCTGGTAGATCGCGTTGGTGGTGATCAGCGCACCGCTGTGCAGGTCGCCGATCCCCATCGAATTCGGGCCTATCAGCCGCAACCCGCCTTCCCGGGCGATGTCGACAAGCCGCGCCTGGGCAGCGGCGCCCTCTGGCCCGCTTTCCGCAAAGCCGTCCGCAAGGATCGAGGCCACCTTCACCCCAGCTTCGGCACAGTCACGCACCGCCTGTTCGACCCGGTTGGTTCCGACCAGGATGTACGCATGGTCGGGCACCGGGCCCGCATCGACGATGGACTTGAGCGCCGGCTCGCCCTGCACCTCTTCGCGTGCTGGGTTCACGACGACAACCCGCCCGCCATAGCCGTGCTGGCGCAGATAGCCGAGCACACGACCCGCCGGTGTTTCGACCCGGCTGGACAGCCCGATCAGCCCGACTGAACGCGGGTCGAAGACCGCCTCGCCGAGGCTCCCGTCCGTCACGGACATCGATCATGCTCGTTTGTATACCATTGCATACAAATCCCATACAGGATGACCCGCGATTGTGGAAGGCTTTGCCGCCCGCTAGGTTTGGCGAAACGACAATAGCAAGGGAGGCGACGATGGCACTGCAGTCACAGGCGGATGAGATCCGAGTGTTCTGGCAGCCCGGGTGCTCCAGCTGTCTGCGCACCAAGGAGTTTCTGGCCGAGCATGGGGTCCCCTTCCGGTCGGTCGACGTCCTCAACGATGCCGGCGGGATGGACGAGATGGCGGCGTTGGGTGTGCGCACGGTCCCCATCGTCGCTCGGGGGGCAGACTATGTCTCTGGCCAGATTCTGCGTGACGTGGCCGCGTTCGTGGGCGTCGGCTGGGGCCGCAACGTCTTGCCGGTGCCCGAGCTGAAGGCCCGCATCGACGGGATCCTCGCAGGAACGTTGCGCTTCTCGGCCCAGTTGCCCGAGGACTGCCTGGACGTCTTGCTGCCCGACCGCCCGCGCAGCTACCGCGATCTTGCCTGCCACATCTTCCAGATTGTCGAGGCGTTCGTGGAGGAGGCCGAGGGCGATCCGCTGACGGCGGCCAAGTACGAAGCCCCGGCGCCGGTCAGGGTTCGCACGGTCGCCGACATCCTGGAATTCGGGCACGGGGTGCAAGCGCGGTTTGACGGCTGGTGGGTCGACGCCGACGGCGCGAACTTCACCCGCGCAGCCCACTGCTACTATGGGGCGCAGACTCAGCATGATTTCATGGAGCGCACGGCATGGCATGCGGGCCAACACGCCCGGCAGCTGCAACTGGTGTTGCGGAAGCTGGACATTGCCCCTGACCATCCGATGACCGATGCCGACTTCGCCGGATTGCCCATGCCCGAAAACGTTTGGGACAACGACAAGCGCTGGGATTGATGGATGCACTTTCAGACCGGCGGTTTCAGGCAACGCCTTTCCAGCGGACCGCGGGCGGGGTCGCCTACCGTTGCTTCGGCACGGGGCAGCCTCTGGTCCTGTTTCATGGCGGAGCCGGGTCGTGGGAGCATTGGGTGCTCAATGTCGATGCTTTGGCTGCTCGATTCCAGGTGATCGCGTTCGACCAGCCGTCGTACGGGGACAGCGCGACGATCCCCTGGGAGACTGACGTCGCCGAGTACCTGGACCTCTGTTTCGCCGCCGTTGAAGAAGTGGCTCCGGAAGGGCCGGTGCATGTCGGCGGGTTCTCCTTCGGCGGGTTCATCGCGGCCGAGATGGCGGTTCGGCTTGGCCCTCGTCTGGCCGCCCTGACGATGACCGGGGGGGCCGGTTTCGGCAAGCCTGTCGGCCGCGGTTTCACGCTCGGCTCCCGGCGCAAGATGGCCGAGATGCTGGGCCGTGAGCCAACGGCAGACGAGCTGCGCGACATGCATGCGGACAATCTCGCAAAGCTGATGATCTGGGATCCGGCACGCATCGACGACTGGGCCATCGCCATGCAGGTCCGCAATGTGGCACGCACTAGGTTCGACTCCCGCAAAATCTCGTGGATGGACGGCACGCCCGAGCGCGTGAGCAAGATCTTGGCCCCGGTATGCATCATCTACGGAGAACACGATGCAGCGTCGATCCCCCCGATTGAGGAACGGTTTCGGCTTTGCCGCGCGGCCAAGCCAGAAGTGCAGACCCATCTCATCCCCGATTGTGGCCACTGGGCCATGTACGAGGCGCCGCACATTGTGAACGAGCTGCTGCTCGACTTTCACGGCGGTGCGTCGTGAAAATCACCTCCGTCCGCTGCCATGTCCTGTCCTACGACCTGGACGAGGAATTGGGTTACTCTCAGCACTACTACAGCAAGCGCACGGCGCATCTGGTCGAGGTCTCGACCGACGAGGGGATCACCGGCTGGGGCGAGTGTTTTGGCCCCGGCGCTGTGGCCCTGGGCAACAAGACGATCGTCGAACAAGTGCTGGCTCCGATGGTCGCCGGGCGCGATCCCATGGCGCGGGAGGCGATCTGGGCACACTGCTACAACATGCTCCGCGATCACGGGCAGAAAGGGATGCCGATCCAGGCGCTCTCGGGTCTGGATATCGCGCTGTGGGACATCGCAGGGAAGGTGACCGGGCTTCCGCTCTACCGTCTGCTCGGCGGCCCGACGCGGGAGCGGATACCGGTCTACGGTTATGGCATGATGCTCCGACGGCTGCCTTTGGTGGAGCTGGCCGCGTCCTTCCGGGACGAGGTTGCCGCGATCCAGGACATGGGTTTTCGGGCCACCAAGATGAAAGTCGGCCTCGGGGTGCGCGATGATATCCGTCTTGCCGAGGCAGTGCGCCAAGGCGCTGGCCCCGACTTTCCTTTCGCCGTGGATGCGAACCACGCCTACCATCTCATGGACGCCTTGGCGGTTGGCAGGGCGCTCGACGATCTCGGCGTGCTATGGTTCGAGGAGCCCGTCGCGCCGGAGGACCGTGCCGGTTATGCCGAGCTGCGGCTTGCGTTGAGGACTCCGATCTCCGGCGGAGAAGCCGAATTTACGCGCTGGGGCTGGCGGGACCTCCTGGATGCGCGGGCGCTGACGCTGGCGCAACCCGAGGTCTGTGGCCTGGGCGGCATCACTGAGTACCTCAAGGTCCTGGCACTTTGTCACGCGCATATGGTGCCTGTGATCAACCATGTCTGGGGGTCTGCCGTGGCCGTTGCGACGAACATGCACCTTCTGGCGGCCCAGCCACCCATGCCGGGGGGGCTACATCCCTGGGAGCCGATGCTGGAGTTCGATACCACACCTAACAGGTTCCGCGATGAGCTGGCCGAGCAGCCGTTGGCGATCCAGGATCAAGTCGCGGCCTCGGGCGGGTATGTCGCCCTGCCGGACGGTCCCGGGATCGGCATAACGCCCGATCGCGGTTTCATAGAACACTACAAAATCGCTTGAGGGAGAGCAGATGAAGATCGCCATACTCGATGACTATCAGTCCGCAGCCAGAGACTGGGGTGACTGGTCTCGACTGGAAGCTCAGCACGAGCTGACGTTCTTCACGCAAGCCTTTGAAGGGTTGGATGGGTTCACGGAACGGCTGAGACCCTTCGACATAATCGGCATCATGCGAGAGCGCTCGCCCATGGGACCCGAGGTGCTGGAGCGGCTGCCGAACGTCAAGCTGCTGGCGACCGCCGGCATGCGCAACGCTGCGATCGACTTCGACTACTGCAAGGAACGCGGCTTGCCGGTGGTCGGCACCGCGGGCTCGGCCCAGGCAACGCCCGAGCTCGCCTGGGGCCTGATCATCAGCCTCGCGCGGAACATCCACATCGAGAACCAGCGTATCCGGGAAGGCAGCTGGATCACCACCATGGGGCTGGATCTTGACGGCAAGACGCTCGGGATCCTCGGTCTCGGCAAGTTGGGGCGCAAGATGGCCGAGATCGGCCGGGCCTTCAGCATGAACGTGATCGCGTGGAGCCAGAACCTGACGACCGAGGATGCCGCCGCGGTTGGCGTTGAACGGGTCGACAAGGACGAGCTGTTCCAGCGGTCCGACTTCCTGACGATCCACTACAAACTGGGCGAGCGGTCGCGCGGGCTGGTAGGCGCGCATGAACTCGGCTTGATGAAACCCTCGGCCTTTCTGATAAACACTGCTCGGGGACCCATCGTCGACACTACCGCGCTGATCGCAGCGCTGGAGGCCGGGCAGATTGCCGGCGCCGGGATCGACGTTCACGACAGCGAGCCCCTGCCCAAGGATGCCCCCATCCTCAAGGCGCCGAACACCTTGCTGACACCGCATCTGGGCTATGTCACTGACGGCACGTACCGCGAGTTCTACGGCCAGATGGTGGAGAGCATCGAGGCATGGTTGGCAGGCAATCCGGTGAGGGTACTGACATGACCGACGAACCACGCAAGGACGCGCTTTGGGACGCGGGGCTGAAGACCCGGCGCGAGGTTGTCGGCGACGATTATGTCACCGAGTCGCTGGCGAAGATGACGGATCTGAACGCGCCGCTACAGGATTGGGTCACCCGGTACGCCTGGGGCGATATCTGGAACCGGCCGGGGCTTGCGCGCCGTGATCGCTCGATCCTGAATATCGGGATGCTGGTCGCTCTCGATCGCCCGGCCGAGCTGAAACTGCACCTGAAGGGCGCGCTTCGCAACGGGCTCAGCCGCGACGAGATCAAGGAAAGCCTGCTGCAGGCAGCGGTGTATTGCGGGGCGCCCGCCGCGCTTGACGCTTTCCGGACGGCCCGCGAAGCGTTCGATGAATTCGACCAGGAGGACCAATCATGAAAGACGTCGCCGAACAGCCCCGCATGTTCAACACGGTGAACCTGATTGACGAGGTGGTCATCAACGACTGCCTGAAGGAGGATGATTTCTGGATCGAGCACCGCCCCGGCGTGCGCTTCCGGCCGATCGCCTTCAACGTCTCCCAGGGCGGATGGACCAACATCCTACGGATGGCGCCGGGCACCCAGATGCCACGCCATTACCACACGTCGCCGGTGCACGGCTTCACCCTGCAGGGCGAGTGGCGGTACCTGGAACATAATTGGACCGCGCCCAAGGGTACCTACATCCTCGAGCCACCCGGCGAGGCTCATACGCTCGTCTGCGAGGCCGACCAGACCGAGGACATGATGACCTTCTTCATCACGACGGGCTGCCTGATCTATACCGATCAGGACGGGAACCAGACGGGCTTCGAGGACGTCTTCACGCGGTTGGCGAAGGTGCGTGCCCATTTCGAGGAAAAGGGCCTGGACCAGGCCGTTCTGGAGACGATGATCCGATGAAGACCTACAATATCGCCTGCATCCCGGGCGACGGGATCGGTAACGAGGTGATGCCCGAGGGGCTGCGCGTGCTGGAAGCCGCCGCCGCGGCCAGCCAGTTCAGGATCGAGACGACGCATTACGATTGGTCCTGCGAGCGCTACAAGGCGACCGGGGCGATGATGCCGGAAGACGGGATCGCGCAGTTGTCCCAGTCCGATGCCGTCTATCTCGGCGCCGTCGGGTTTCCCGGCGTGCCGGATCATATCTCGCTCTGGGGGCTCCTGGTCCCGATCCGGCGCGAGTTCGACCAGTACGTCAATCTCCGCCCCGTGCGCCTGTTGCCCGGTGTCCCGTGCCCGCTGGCCAACAAGCAACCGGGCGACATCGACTTCTGGGTTGTGCGCGAGAACACCGAGGGCGAGTACTCCCAGGTCGGCGGCATGATGTTCAGCGGGACAGAGCGGGAGTTCGTCACCCAGCAGGCGGTCTTCACCCGCAAGGGCTGTGACCGGATCAGCCGCTACGCGTTCGACCTCGCCAAAAAGATCGGCGCGGGAAAGGTCGACATGGCCACAAAATCGAACGGGATCTTCGTCTCGATGCCCTATTGGGACGAACGCTTCCGAGAGATCGCCAAAGAATACCCGGATATCGAGACGCAGGAACACCACATCGACATCATGGCCGCCCGCATGGTCATGGCGCCGGAGAAGTTCGAGGTTGTGGTCGCGACCAACCTCTTTGGCGACATCCTGTCCGACCTCGGCCCGGGTGTAACGGGCACCATCGCGGTGGCACCGTCCGCCAACATCAACCCGGAGGGCGAACATCCAAGCATGTTCGAACCGGTCCATGGCTCGGCCCCCGATATCGCGGGGCAGGGGATCGCGAACCCCGTCGGCCAGATCTGGTCCGGGGCAATGATGCTGGACCATCTGGGCGAGCATGAAGCGGCAGCGAATATTGTCTCGGCGATCGAAGCGGTGCTGGGCGATCCTTCCGCCCCGAAAACGGGTGATCTTGGCGGGAGTTCCAACACGACCGATCTGGGGTACGCCATCGCTGCGCATCTGGCCGCGGCCTAACGCCCCCTGCGCCAGACGCACGCAATGTGTTCGGAACGAAATTGGGGTATGTGTTGGATGCAACCGGCAAGGAACCCGCGATGTCCCGATTCACAGCGCTAGGCGATCTTCTGTCTCAGGTCTTCGACTTGCGTGCCCGGACACTCGGGGCGCTGGAAGGCGGTGTCGCGGAGGCAGCAGCACTGAGCGGTCTCGCCGCTGATCTGATGTCCGCCCGGGGCGAGGCCTCTGGCGTCGCGTTGGCGACCGAAATCCTCCAGGGTTACACGACCCTCGGAGCAGAGGGACGCCGCGCGTTCTTTGACCACATTGCAGAGGCCTATGATCCCGATCCGCAGATCGTCTCCACCGCGGCGGCGGGCTATGCGGACGAGGCAAGTCCGGACGCGCTCGCCCGGCTCTTCGCGGCGGTAGAGCCCCCGCGTCAGGAACTGCTGCGCCGTCTGAACATGGCGCCCGGAGGGACGGCGGCGTTGGTCGGGATGCGCGCCGATCTGCTGCGGGAACTGCGTGAGGCACCGGATCTCAAGCGCATCGATCAGGATTTCCGGCACCTTTTGCGCTCGTGGTTCAATCGCGGCTTCCTGGTCATGCGGCCGATCGACTGGGAGACGCCTGCCGCGGTGCTCGAGAAGATCATCGCCTACGAGGCTGTTCACCAGATCGATTCGTGGGAGGAGCTGCGCAGGCGGGTCCAACCGCCCGACCGCCGCTGCTTTGCTTTCTTTCACCCGTCGATTCCCGACGAGCCGCTGATCTTCGTCGAAGTGGCTCTGACAAAGGGCACGCCGGGCTCGATCCAGGGTCTGCTGGCCCCGGAGCGCGATGCAGTGGCGCCGGCGGACGCGACGACAGCGGTCTTCTACTCGATCTCGAACTGCCAGCCCGGCCTCGCGGGCGTCTCGTTCGGGGCTTTCCTGATCAAACAGGTCGCCCTGGACCTGATGGCGGAGCTTCCAAAGGTCGAGACGTTCGTGACACTCTCTCCCGTGCCCGGTTTCGTGCGCTGGTTGCGCGAAGAGGCAGAGGGAGGTGGCGAGACTGCGCCCGAGGCGATAGAGGCGCTTGCGTCCCTGTCCGCCGACGACTGGCGCGAGGGGGCGGACGACGACGCCGAAAAGCGCATCCTGCGCCTTGGCGCCAGGTACTTTCTCGACTCCAAGCGGTCTGACGGACAGCCGCCCGATCCAGTGGCTCGCTTTCATCTGGGCAATGGCGCGGAGCTCGAGGCGGTCCACTGGATGGGTGATACCTCGGACAAGGGGCTCGCCGATTCCGCGGGGCTGATGGTGAACTATCGCTATCGGCTTGACCGCGTCGAGGCGAACCATGAAGCCTATCAGGCGGAGCGGACGATCAACGCGAGCCGTGCGGTGCGGAACATGGCGCGATAGGGAGGCAGGCATGATTGTCGGACTGATCGGGGCGGTTGTGATCGGCTGCGCGATGGGCTGGGCGGCCGAGCGCTTCAAGTTCACGCGGATTGGCCTCGTTCCTGCGATCTCGACGGCGATCGGTGGCGCGATTGTCGCCTACCTGATCCTGCTGTTCTTCGGGGTCGGGATCTATGGGCGGGGCGTGACCTCGGCGGTTGGTGCCGCAGTTGCATTGTTCTTTGCCCCCAGGATGCGGCGCTGATCGGATCCACGACGCAGACCCCTTTGCGTCCTCTCACGCCGAGGTTGAGGATTCCGTTCAGCATTCGTGGTAAACAGACGCTCTGCACAATGTGGGAGAGCGAGATCCCCAGACCACAATTGCTGATAGGGTTTTTATCCGGGTTTGCGGTGGCCGGCGCGCTGCTTGCGCCCGTCCCATGGCCTTTGGCTGTGTTGATCACGATCGTCGCCGCGTGTCTGCTGCTCTGGCAGTACGCGCAACGTCATCCGATCGATACCCGTCTGTTGGGCGAAGCGATTGAAGCGATGCCGATCCCGATTGCGATCTATGATCGCAACGAACGGCTCATCGCGCACAACGCGCTCTATGAGACACACCATACCGCTGCCTTCGCTCGCCTCGCCCAGCGGTCCCGTGCGGGTAAGGTGACCTATGCAGAGTTGTTGGATGCGTCGATCGACCCTGACGTCCCGGAGCCGGAGCGGGCCCGGATACGCCAGGAGTTCATCGATGCGCAACCGCCTGCCGATGGGCAATTGACGGAGCGCCTCTTCCCAAGGGTGGGCTGGCTTCGGATCGGCAAGCGCACTCTGTCCTGCGGTGGTACGGTCCGCGTGGCCATCGAGATCAACGAGTTGAAGGCCCGTGAAGCGGAGCTGGAACTGGCACTGGAGCGGGCCAAGGACGCGGATAGCGCGAAGACGGCCTTCCTTGCAAAGATGACGCACGAACTGCGCACACCGCTCAACGGCACCATCGGGATCAGCTCACTTCTGCTGCGCGACGCCCTGAGCGACGCGCAGAAGCGCAATGTCGAGATGATCCGGCAATCCGGTCAGCATCTACTGGAGTTGATCAATCGTTTGCTGGACTACGCCAAGCTTAGCCATCGCCACTATGAGGCGGAAATGGGGTGGTTTGATGTGCACGAGGTGGTCGAGGAAGCTGTGTCCGAGGCCAGATGCCTTCCCCAGGCCGACGATCTTGAGATCGGCATCCGGGTCCAGCCGCATCTCGCGCGAAGGCGCTTCGGCGATCGGTTGGGGCTCCGCCAGATCCTGACAAACCTGCTGGGTAACGCGGTCAAGTTCACCACGGCAGGCGAGGTGACGGCCACGCTGTCCGGCGGGCGGGATGATGTCACCATTGCGGTCCGTGATACCGGGATCGGGCTCTCGGATGCGCTGAAGGAGAAACTCTTCGAGCCGTTCGTTCAGGGCGACGATCCGCTTGTGCGCGAAACCGGTGGCACCGGCCTTGGCCTCGCGATCACGACCGAAATTGTCGCGGCCCATGGGGGAACGATCACGGTCGAAAACCCCGCGGAGGGTGGAACCAGCTTTGTGGTCTACTTGCCGTTGTCGAGCCAAGCCGAACAGCACGGGCAGCCGCTGAAAGCCGTACCCTGAGGCTTCGGACAGAGGTATGCTCAGCGCACGTCCTCCGGACCGGCGTCTTCATCACGACCCAACGACATGTACTGGAGCACAACTCTTCTTGCATGTGATGGCTATCGATTTGGTTGGGCGTGCCATGTGGAAGGACTTGGCATCCTTCTCGGGCCGCTGCATGGTGCCTGCCAACAAGACCAATGGGAGGGCACGATGGCCGAAACATACACCAGCTATGACCTCGTGGAGTTCGACAAGCCCCTAGTCGCTCAGCAGCGGCCAATGCCGGTTCCGACGGGGACCGAGGTTCTGGTCCGCGTGCGCCGCTCGGGCGTGTGCCATTCGGACCTGCACATACAGGAGGGGTACTTCGATCTGGGCGAGGAAGGGCAGCTCAGGATGGAAGACCGTGGCATGAAGCTGCCCCAGGCGCTGGGCCATGAGTTCATCGGTGAGATTGTCGAGCTGGGCCCGGACGCTGACCCCGAAGAGGCCCCGGTGGGCAAGACCATGATGGTGCATCCCTGGATCGGCTGCCTGCAGGACGATTGCGTGGCTTGCGGCCAGGGACGCGAAAACGACTGCACCAAGATGCGCGCGCTCGGGGTGGTTCGTGATGGTGGATATGGACAGTACGTCGTCGTCGATCACCCCAGATTCCTTGTCGATATTGACGGCCTCGACCTCGACATGGTGACGCCCTACGCGTGTTCCGGCCTGACCGTCTACTGCGCGCTGAAGAAAGTCGATCCGGCGCTGATGAACCCCGGTGAATGGCTGGCGGTCATGGGCACCGGCGGGCTTGGCATGAACGCGATCGCGATTGCCAAGGCGATGGGCTTTGAGAAGGTCGTCGCCTGCGACAAGGACCCCGTAAAGCTGCAGACCGCGATCTCGATGGGGGCGGATGCAATCCTGGATACGACCCGGGAGGACGCGCTGCAGGAGCTGCGCAAGATCTGCGACAACAAGCTGCTCGGCGTGGTCGATACCGTTGGGGTCCCCGCGACCGCCAAGCTGTCGGTCCATGCGCTGATCAAGATGGGCCGCTATGTGGTTGTCGGTTTGCACGGTGGTGACTTTAAGATGCCGCTGCCCTGGCTGCCGCAGAAAGCACTGACGGTACGCGGGTCTTATGTGGGCTCGTGCAACGACCTGCGGGAGCTGATCGAGCTGGTGAAGACCGGCTCCATCAAGGAAATTCCAGTAGAATCGCGCCCGCTTTCAGCGGTTTCCGACACGCTGGAGGACCTCAAGCACGGCAAGATCACCGGTCGTGTGGTGCTGAACGCGGACTGAAATCACAGTTTGCTGCATCGCAGCATAGGCCTTGAATCTCTCAGGGAGAGGTCCCAATATCTCTGGGTGCGATGCAGCGTAGATTGCCCGCAAGCAGGCTCCGGGAGGAAGATGTCCGCGTTTTTGGAGGTCTTCGATGCAACCAGCTGAAGATAGGGCACATGCGCCTGAGCAGTCTCCCCTGATGGCTGCCTTGGAACTCGCGTCCTGTGTTACCGAGGCGGACCGCCAGCGACAACAGGCCTTCTGGCAGATCGTGCGGGCCGCCTGGTCGTGGTCCGACATGTCGCTTGCACCGCAATCTGCCAAGGACAGCAAGGCAACCGCCGAGCATGACTTGCGCACGGCACTCACGGTGATCCGAACAACGGCAGAGATGATGCGCGATGGCCCGGATCTGAACGCAGCCGACCGCAAGACGTTCGCCCGGATGCTGTTGGCTGAGGAGGCGCGGCTGGAGCGGGTGCTGCTGCGGCCCGACCAACGGGCGCCTGACTAACCGTTCGCGGCTGACGCCTGGTCGCGCGCGGGTGCTGCACTGCGCTTGCGGCGCAACTCCTCGAAGGCCGTCGAGATCACCGTCGGCACCCTGGCGTCGGCTCCCTGGCCGCCGGTGCGCTCGGCCTGCGCCTTCTCGGCGCGGGCCTTGGCGTCCTCCTCGCTCGGCAGGAACTTCCGCCCGCGCAACTGCTCGATGGCGGCCTCGAGCACATCGAAGCTTGTCAGCTGCACAAGCCGCAGGCCAATCCCCAGGACCGCCGTTTCGATCGAGCGGCGCGTGTCCACGGCCTTTGCCTCCAGCGCCACGAGCTCCTTGTTCACCTTCTCCCGCTCTGACGCCGAAAGGTTTTGCATCAGGTCCTGGCAGAAGGGCACGATGATCATCGACATCTCGCGCGGCGTTATGAACTGCATCAGTTCGGTGATCCGCTTTGCCCGGATCGTGGCCCGGTAACGGTCGACCTCGCGGTCGGTCACGTTCAGGATGGTGTCGATGACGATGGCCGGCCCGATGGCGATGTCCGTATCTCCTGACTTGGCCTTCATGATCGAGGATCGGAAGAACGCAGCACCCCCGAAGCCCGCGACCATCACATTGTAGACCGCGTCAGACCACGTCGTCTGATCGACCTCGGCGGGCGTGAAACTGAGCCCCAGCTTCTCGATCAGGAAGAGTGCGATGAATGACAACACCCCGTTCAGAACGACGTAGAACCAGGCGTACATGCAGCGGAAGATCGTCACCGGGTCGTCGCGGTAGCGGCCCATCAATTCGGCAGCGCCAAGAAGAAACCCCAAGCCGATCGCAATGAGGTATTGATACTCCACCAACGTCATGTCTCGCCCCTCAAGGCCCGGCGCGTGACCCCTGCGGTCAGGACTTCATCTTCTTTTGGAACACGTCCGCCATCTTGTATCCGTAGTCAGTGATGCGGAGCGTGCCGCCAGCTTTGCCTTCTTCAATCATCTCACGTTCTAGCAGCGCGCCCAAGATCATTTCGGCATGCTCATTCTCGAAGAGGTGCATCTCCTCGATCAGGTTCCCAACGTTCATCTGTCCCGTGCGCCGCAGCGCCGAGAGGATCTTGCTCATCACCTGATCCTCGTCGTCTTCGGGTGTCACGACGAGCGACTTGATGTCTTGCGATTTCATGCCAACGAACTCGTGTGTTTGGTAAGGCTCACGAATACGCTAAATGTCCAGTGGAACGAACACCACCAAAACTTGTTGCCAGGCCGTCGGACAATGTGCCGGCGCCATGAACAGACAAACCAGAGAGTCAGAGAGGACCCGTCATGCCACTCCCCGTCCCCGGACAACCCTTCCCCGCCATCGATC
The DNA here is from genome assembly GCA_039033215.1 of Pseudomonadota bacterium. GTDB lineage: Bacteria > Pseudomonadota > Alphaproteobacteria > Rhodobacterales > Rhodobacteraceae > Thermohalobaculum. Next base: position 65,416 of record JBCCDA010000009.1, read on the forward strand.
TTGCCCGCGCGGGCGGTGGGCGCATCACGAACGCCGATCTGACAGGGTCGTTCTTCACGGTCCTCAACGTCTACCGTGGCCTGCATTGCCCGCGCTGCAGGGCGCAGCTCGCGGACTTTGACGCGCATGCAGAGGCGCTGGCCGCAGCAGGCGTGAAGATCGTTTCGATCTCGACCGATCCGCAGGACCGTGCGGAGACGGCAATCGCCGAGTGGGGGCTGGGCGACATGCCGGTCGGCTATGGCCTGACGGTCGAGCAGGCGCGGGGCCTTGGGCTCTTCATCTCCGAGACGATCCGCGAGGCGGAGCCAGCGTTCTTCGCCGAGGCCGCCGTCTTCCTGATCCAGGAGGATGGGGTGCTTTGGGGGTCGTCGGTCAACACGTTCCCGTTCATGCGTCCAACGGCCGAGATGCTCCTGGATGCGGCCAGTGTTCGCAAGGAGCGGAGCTATCCGCCGCGCGGCAATATCGCGGCCTGAGAGGTCTTTCGCCTGGGGCTCTCGTCAGGTGACGGGTTTGCCCCAGGCTCAACGGAAGTGTTCGAACGCTTCGATGGCGTCTGCGTCGCAGCGGCCGGCCTCAAGGCAGCGCACTAGAGCGCCGTACTGTCTGGTCCCGGCGCTCAGGAACATCGCCGGGAATGCCGGGCGCGAGCAGACACCCGGCTTGATCTTCGCATCGCCCATCAGAGGGAAGTTCGCCACGGGCTCCATGATCAACAGCGCCCGCCGGATGCGGATTGGCAGACTGCCACAGCGATCCTGCCAGCAGTCCTCGACGATCGTCGCTGTGAAGCCTTCCGGCAGATCGACTTCGCCGGATCCGGTGATCCGCTTGCCCGTGACGTCGTAGCGGGCCATGGCGCCCTGCGGCCAAACCAGTATCTCGGTCTCGGGAGGCAGCGCGAGCTCTCCAATCACAACGATTGGTTCTATCCCTTTCGCGAAGAAATTGTTGATGACTTCGGCAGGGTTTGGCGCGCTGCAGATCAGGGCCTGAACATCGGCTGCGAACGCCCATGTCGCGGTGGCCAGCGTTGCGGCAAGCAAACGGGTCTTCATCGGTCCCTCCATCCTTGTGGCCCCGGTGGTACGCCTTGTCGCACGGAAATCAGTCGGTTGCCGAGCGGCCGTTGCATCCAGGCCGAAGGGGTCGCCAAGACCCCGCCCAGACACGCTACAAGGTGCCGCAGTGGCTTGAATCGCCGCGGTTAGATCCGACTTCTCGCGTCAGGTAATGGAGGATCTCATGCGCGACACGTCGCACGACACTATCGCCCTCGACACGCACCATCGGCCCCGTGACATCCACGATCGCTTCGCGTTTCGGCTGGTCAAGTTCATGCGCGTCTTCGCCGATGCCTTCTTCGCGAAGCGCTACGGACACCGTGCAGTCGTGCTGGAGACGGTGGCGGCGGTGCCTGGCATGGTCGGTGGTCTCTTGCAGCATCTCAAGTCCGTGCGCCATATCCGTGACGATCAGGGCTGGATCCGCGAGCTTCTTGACGAGGCGGAGAACGAGCGCATGCACCTGATGACCTTCATCAAGATCGCCCAGCCCAACCGGTTCGAGCGTGTTCTGATCATGGTTGGTCAGATGGTCTTCTACAACGCGTTCTTCTTTCTCTACCTTTTCGCGCCGAAGACGGCCCACCGCGTTGTGGGCTATCTGGAAGAGGAGGCCGTGGTCTCCTATACCCAGTACCTCGCCGAGATTGACGCCGGACGGGTCGAGAACGTGCCTGCGCCGAAACTGGCCATCGACTACTGGGGGCTCGCGCCGGACGCACGGCTGCGTGAGGTCGTAATTGCTGTGCGCGCCGACGAGGCCGCGCACCGCGACACGAACCACGATTTCGCGAACCAGTTGGCCGACGGCACACATGCCTGAGGCCCGCGCATCAGGCGGGTTCGAACTCCAGCAGGTCAACGGACTCCGGGGGTAGGTTCAGCCAGTCGACGGCTTCCTCGGGATGCTCGAACAAGACGACGGTTTCGACCTGACCGATCTGCGCATAGTTCTGATAGATCCGCGCCATACCGAAGCCGAGATCGCCGTCCGCCACGATCGCCGTCTTGATCTCGCGGTCCCAATGCTGCTCGGTCACGATTGTGGCAAGTCGAGCCATCTCCTCATGCCCGAAATCGAACGATGTCGCGTGACGGAAGTCCGTGATCTCGGGGAAGATCGGGGAAAAGTCGGGGGCCTTGCGCAGCTCTGCGTAGACCTCGCGGAACTCCTCCGACGTGACGTGTCCCATCAGGCGCGTGACTAGAAGCGGGGTGTCAGGATAGACTTTATAGGCTGTCGGCATGGTCCACTCTGCGGCAGGTGTCAGTTGCTCCGCCGTTCCTCGGGGTCGACACTAAGGGTCTGGACAACAAGATCAATTGGGCTGTTGCCTTGCCCATCTCCGTGCGATGAGCTGACGATACTGCCGGCCGCAACGTCACACGGAGGAAGCCATGCCAACGATGATCGCCATGACTGACTTTGCGCTGCGCAACTGGGACCCCGGCGCGTCTGGGACGCGTGTTGAAGGGATGTCGCCCGAGGCGTTGGTGACACGCGCAAACGATGCTCTGGCCGCGGGCGCGGGGATGGCCGATGGGTACGCGCCGTTCTGCAAGCATCTCTTTCTGAAGAACGACACACCGACCCGCTGCGGGTTTGCCCCGATCACCGACGAGAACCGGCATCTTCTGCGGTCGGGCTACCGTGCACGGCGCGACGGGGAACGCGCTGTGCTGGAGCGCTGGCTTGAAGGCGCGCAGGCGCCCGCGGCGCGCTGGCTGGACGTCATTCTCTACAGTCATGCACAGCTCGTCATCGAGGCCGAGGCCATGCCAGGAGAAGTCGTGCCGGCGTGCGACTGGGGTGTCGTGTCGATCATCGGAACGCTGGCGCCGGAGGAGCCCCCGATGCCCCCGATCACACAGATGCGCAACGCGCTCGGCGTGACAGAGGGCGGCTCGGGCGCCGCGCTGGACCCTGCGGCCTATGACCGCGCAGTCGCGTTCTGGGAGCTTCATGCGCGCGTCCAGGACACGAGTTGAGCAACCGAGCCCATCGCCAGCATGATCCCCTCCCGATCTCCCTTCATTCTGAAGCTGATTCTGGTTAACCGAACGTAAAGCGCTGAGTTGTTGGCGCGGGGTTCGACGGTTCAGACCATGTGTGGGCCATACCCCAGAGCCGGGAGGGAACCATGTACCGCGACCGACGAGAAACGTTCCGCGCCCATTTTGACGGCGACAGATGCCTCTTTCCCGCATCGATCTTCGATGCGTTCTCGATCCGGTTGGCCGAGGATATAGGGTTCGAGATCGGGATGGTGGGCGGCTCGTCTGCGTCTCTCGCCGTGCTCGGTGCGCCGGATCTGATCGTGCTGACGTTGAGCGAGTTTGCGGACCAGTGCCGCCGGATGTCGCGTGCCTCGAACCTGCCGTTCTGTGTTGACGCAGACCATGGGTACGGCAATGCCCTGAACGTCCGCCGCACGGTTGAGGAACTTGAGGCCGCAGGTGTTGCGGCCCTGTCAATCGAGGACACGCTGCTGCCCCTGCGCTACGGTCAGCCGGCGACCGAGATCCTCTCGCTCGAGGAGGGGGTGGGCAAGATGAACGCCGCGTTGGATGCCCGCCAGGATTCGAGCACGGTGATTGTCGGGCGAACGTCTGCCGCGGGGGTCTATGGGCTGGACGATGCGATCGCCCGGGGCCACGCCTATGCCAGGGCTGGGGTCGATGCACTGTTCTTCCTGGGGGTGAAGACGCCTGAGGAGATCGCCCGCTTGGGCTCGGAGTTTGATCTGCCGCTGGTGCTGGGTGGAATGCGCGGGGTCATGGACGATGCCGCACTCTCGGCGGCGGGTGTGCGAATGTGCCTGACTGGCCACCCAGTGCTGCCCGCAGCGATCAAGGCGATGGAGGCCGCGTTGCGGGCCATGCGCGAGGGGACGGTGCCGGATGTCGCCGACAAGGAACTGATCCGACGCGCCACACGCGCCGATGACTACGACGGCTGGATCAAGGACTACTTGGGGGATGCAAATGGGTAAGTTGGCAGGCGATCTTTGGGAGTTCACTGCGGCGGAGCTGGCGGCGAAGATCAAGGCGGGTGAGGTGACGTCGGTTGAGGTGGTCGAGGCCTGCCTTGCCCGGATCGAAGACCGTGATGGAGACGTCGGCGCGTGGATCCATCTGGACCCGGAGCTCGCCTTGACGCAGGCCAAAGCGGCTGACGCCATGAGCGCCGCCGGCCACGGCGAAGGGCCGCTCCACGGCGTGCCTGTCGGCATCAAGGACGTCATCGAGACCGCCGACATGCCGACCCAGAACGGATATCGTGGCCACGAAGGGCGCCACACCCATAGAGATGCCATGTGCGTCAGCTTGCTGCGCGACGCAGGCGCGATCATCCTGGGCAAGACGGTGACAACCGAACTGGCGGTTCGCGAGCCCGGCAAGACGAAGAACCCGCACAACCCCGAGCATACGCCCGGCGGCTCGTCCTCCGGTTCCGCAGCCGCGGTGGCCGATCATCAGGTGCCCTTGGCACTGGGGACACAGACAGGCGGCTCGGTCATCCGACCGGCGAGCTTTTGCGGGATTGCCGCCTACAAGCCCACGTTCGGGTTGGTGCCGCGGACCGGTGTGACGCAGGAGGCGCCATGGCTCGACACTGTCGGCACCTTTGGCCGGACGCTCTTCGATGCGGCGCTGGCGGGTGAGCAGATGATGGCTCGCGACCGGGCCGACCCACAATCGGTTCCGCGCTCCCGCCCTCAGCTGACCGCAGCGATCGCAGCGGGCCGTGCCGAACCGCCCAAGATCGCCTTCATCCGGACCGCCATGTGGGAGAAGGCCGACCCGGCCGCCCAACAGGCGCTGGAGGCTTTTGCCGCGGATGCCGATTGTGTCGAGGAGGCCGAGCTCCCGGATTGGACGGCCGAGGTCTGGGGTTGGCAGGACGTCCTGCAGGCCTACGGGATCGCGATGCTCTATGGGCCGCTTGCCGATGAGCATGGCGAGCTGATGTCGCAGTCCCTTCGCAACACCGTCGCCCGGGGCCGCGAGATGACCGAGGCTGCTTACCGTGATGCC
>JBCCDA010000010.1:0-69442 GCA_039033215.1 Pseudomonadota bacterium
GAAGAGGACAGCCAGCTTGGTGATTTCATCGAGGACAAGAACGCGGTTCTGCCGCTGGATTCGGCGATCCAGTCGAACTTGAAGGACACGACGACCCGCGTGCTGGCGTCCCTAACGCCGCGCGAGGAACGTGTGCTGCGCATGCGCTTCGGCATCGGCATGAACACCGACCACACTCTGGAAGAGGTCGGCCAGCAGTTTAGCGTCACGCGTGAGCGGATCCGCCAAATCGAGGCGAAGGCGCTGCGCAAGCTCAAGCATCCCAGCCGCTCGCGTAAACTGCGGTCGTTCCTGGACAACTGATGGCCCTTCCGCTTCGGGAGGGGGTGCATCCGGCAATTGCCGACGGCAACGTCGCTGTAGTCACGGGGGCGGCGCTCGGCATTGGCCGCGCCATTGCAGGTCGTTTCGTGTCCGAGGGAATGCGGGTCGCCCTGCTGGATCTGGACGGTACGGCGCTGCACGAGGCTGCGGCTGATCTTGGACCAAGCGCTGTCGCGATCCCCTGCAATGTCGCAAGTCGTGCTGATGTGGAGGCCGCCTGCGAGAGGGTCCTGGGCCTCTGGGGACAGGCGCCGTCAATTCTGGTGAACAACGCAGCGACGCGCATCGGCAAGGGCATGGATGCCTCGCTTGATGACTGGCGCGCCCTCATGGACGTGAATCTGTGGGGGGTCGTGCATGGCGTGCGCGCCTTCCTGCCGGTCATGCAGGCCGCTGGGCAACCGGGCGCGGTCGTCAACGTCGGCTCAAAGCAGGGGATCACGAACCCGCCCGGGCACCCCGCCTACAACATGTCGAAAGCGGCCGTGAAGACCTTAACGGAATGTCTGGAGCATGATCTGCGCCAGAAAGACAACCACCTGATCACGGCGCATCTGCTGGTGCCGGGTTTCACCGCGAACTCCCTGGTCGCCACGGGTACGCCGGGGTCCTGGACGCCCGAGCAGGTGGCTGACCGGATGATGGAGGCCTTGGGCCGCGGCGACTTCTACGTGGTCTGTCCCGATGACGAGGTCTCCGAAGAAGAGGACCGCGCGCGCATTGCCTGGGCTGCCGGGGACATCACCGAGGGTCGGCCTGCCCTGTCGCGCTGGCATCCGGACTGGAGTGCCGCCTACAAGGCCACCCGGGGCTGAGCGTCGAGCCCCTGTGGGGCCGTCAGACCGCACGCGGCCCTCTACCCTCTGCCGTGTCGATCCAACCCCGCCGGCACCGAAGTCTTCTGCCCCCGACTGAACCTTTCCCGGCTGTCTCGGCACTTACTGCTCAGACGATCCGATGATGCGCGCCGCGCGGGATCTGAACGGAACAGGCCCCAGGAGGGACACATGGCAATTGACGTCTCAATCACCCGCTCGGACAACAAGATCAACATCGACGTTGTATTCCAACAGAAGGTCTCGAAGAAAGTGGTCGACGTTGCGACCTTCGAGTTCAGCCACCCGATTGCGGATGTCCGCAAGCTCGATTGGCCGGCCACTGCCTTCAGCGGCTATCTGTCGACCTACAAGCGCCAAGTCCAATCCAAGCTGAAGTCCCTCGACAGCAAGATCAAGGGCACGGTCAGGGCGGAGATCACTGACCTGAATATCCGATGGAACGCCCAGCGGGCGCGGTACCCCCGGACCAAGGCGGGCCGTGCCGCGCTAAAGAAGTGGTATGCCCGGCAGGCGGAGAAGGTGGTCACAAAGCTCGTGACCGAGTTCGAGACCACGCTGAAAAAGAAGGTCGATACCCAGGTCTTTGCCGCCCGGGACGCGGCGCAGAAGGAGTTGCTGCGGGCCAACCCGCAGTGGGAGAAGGACATGCGCGGCGTCGCCGGCAAGTGGTTCTCGGCCACGATCGTGGTTGGCAAGCTGATCGCGCTCTTCCCGATCGAGGCGCCTGCAGCGGGCGTCGAGGCCGCTGTGGATACGGCAGGTGAGGTGGCCGGCGCGGGGGCAGCGGCGAACACCTCGCTGGGCAAGATCAAGGGCGCCTACAAGGCCTACAGCCAGGCGCTGCGCAAGCGTCCAGCCAGGCTCGCCGATACCTTCAAGGAAGCTCTCGGCGGTGTGTCGTCTGCGCTGACCCAGCTGGAAGAGCTTGAGGCGGCGATTCACAGCATGACGGACGAGATCGAGACCCTGGAGAAAATGGCGGAGAGGGGCTGGAAGACGGGCACGCGGCAGAAGCGGCTGGCTGCGCGCAAGAAGGCGCTCGAGCAGAAGCTGACACCTGCCGATCTCGAAGAGATCCACGAGGCGCTGGCCAAAGCAGATGAATCCATGAAGACCAATGCGCGGAAGTTTGCACGGCTCGACTTCAAAGGGTTCGACGGCGTGCTGAAGGAGATCGCCACCCAGACCTGATGGCGATCTCTCAGGCCTTGCGCTTGATGAGGCTCCGCTCCTTCATCCACCGCACCGCCATGTCGTTGCGGGTCCTGGCCGAAGAGCGGTTCGTTCTCCTGGGCGTAGGCAGGTGTGTCGCGTCTGTGCTTCTTGCTCGACTTTTGAGCTCAATGAGCCTTCGGCATTGAACCCTGCATCGAGGGGCGCTCGCTGAACTTGTCGAACCACCCTGACAGCGCCGGGTGACCGTCGCGGAAGTCGATCCCCAGCACGCCCAGGCGAAACTCGATCCAGCCCAGGCCAACGGCCGCCGTGATCTGTGCGATGTCCGGCCGGTCGGGGTCAAACCCCTCGGCGTCGCCTTCCAGCGCGTCCATCGAGCGTGCCACGGTGTTGCGCATCCGGTCGTCCCAGAACTGCCAGTGCAGCTCGGGCGGGCGGCGGGTCAGTTCACTGAACAGCAGGATCACCGCGTCCATCATGCCATCCGCCAGCGCGGCAATCCTCAACGCTTCGAACCTCTCGGGACCCGACGGCGGGATCAGCTTGGACCCGTCGTGCAGACTGTCCAGATACTCGACGATCACCGGACTGTCGTAGAGCACCTGCCCCGCGTCGGTGACCAGGGCAGGGACCTTGCCGACCGGGTTCACCCCGCCGTAGTTCGTATCCGCGTCCCACGGAAAGGTTTCGTGACGCTCGATCCGTTCGTCCAGACCACATTCGGCTGCTGCGACGACGACCTTGCGCACATAGGGCGAGGTGCCCCCGAAGTAGAGCTTCATGTCCATCCCCTCCCGGCTTCGCCGTGGTACCTACTGTGCCCCGAAGGACTTGGCAAACGTCTGGCATCAGGTGCGCGCGGTGAGCCCCCGCGCTTTCATCCACCACACCGCCATGTCGATGCGGTCCTGGCCGAAGAACGGCTCGGGACCTTCAGGGCTCTCGACAACGAGGCAGGGGGCGCCCCAGTGGCCGGCCTCTTCCTCGGTAGTCTGGTTGGCCCTGACCTCGGCGTCCAGTTCCGCGTCGCGGCCCTGGATCGCGGCATCGAGCTCGGCGAGGTCCAGTCCGGCCCGGCCCACGGCGTCGGCAAGGTGCGTGCCCAGGTGCCAGTCCTTGACATGGTCGCCCCAGAGGGTCTTGCCGACCTCGCAGGCGAACGCGAGGCCGCGGCCACGGCGCGCGGCCTCCAGCCCCAGCCAGGTAAGCCGGTAAATGTAGGGCTGGTCCTCGGCGGCCTCGCCCGGGGCTGCGAACTGGACGGGGTCAGGGTCGGGGCGCCTGCAGGGCACGCCCGTCATCTCGGCGACCCGCGCGACATCGCGGATGAGGTAGGGGGCGAAGAGCGGATTGCGCGCCTTGAAGAAGCCCGGAAAGCGGATGGCGGCGGGGTAGACCGGGCGGAGCCGGATCTCGAGGGCGTAGTCCCGGGTGAGTTCCAGATACCGCCACGAGCCCAGGTACGAGTACGGGCTGCGGAAGGAATAGTAGAGATCGGCGGTGAACATGCTGGTCCTCTCGGGAAACTCAATCCAGTTTTAGCGAAGTTTTAGGGAATAGGGTCTACACCTTTTCGCGTTCCGGAGCGTACGGCCGGAAGCCTACATGCCCCTCGGCCGGTCGCGCCGTTGAGGGGGCTTGGGATACGGCAGGCCTGCCGCCCTTGTCTGATCACGGCTCAGACACCGAAAGACCGCAGCCGGATCACCCGGCACCTCCCAAACGAGACGTCCCAGAACGAGGCTCGGCCGATCACGGTGGTCTGACACAACGGTGTTGGACCTGCCGCTGGTTCGTGATCGTGGTCGTCCCCACCTCGTGTGCATCGCAAACGATAGCCGAGGAGGCCCCCGATGAAGACCCTCATGAGAACGACTCTCGCCATCACGATGACCGCCATGGCTCTGAGCGCTTCCCCTGCTCTCGCCAAAGGTGGTGACGGTGCCGAGCAACGCGCCGCGCTGAAAGCCGCCTTCGCCGAGGCCCGTGCAAATCAGGATCAGAGCGGTCCGAACTTCTTCGAGCGGCTGTTCGGTTCTGAAATGGAAGGTCAGGCCGAGGCGACGCCGAAGCAGTAGCCTGCTCAGAGCGGGGGTGCCGCCCCGTCGAGCACATCCCGCAGACTGAGCAGATCCCGCCAGGCGAGCCTCTTGTCGGCGGGTTGGCGGAGCAGGTAAGCGGGATGGAAACTGGGCAGCACCGGCACGCCGGTCGGCCCGTGACGCATCCAGGTGCCGCGCAGGCGCTTGATCCCGGTTTTGGTGTCGAGGAGCGCTTTGACCGAGGTGTTGCCGACGGCGAAGATGATCTCCGGTCTGGCGAGTTCGATGTGCCGGGCCATGAAGGGCAGGAACATCTGGGCCTCGGCCTCGGTCGGGGTGCGGTTGCCGGGCGGGCGCCATGGAAGGATGTTCGCGATGTAGGCGGCGTCCTCCTTGGCGGAATTGGTCCGCGCGATGCCGATTGCGGCGAGCATCTTGTCCAGTAGCTGTCCCGCGCGGCCGACGAAGGGTTTTCCCAGGCGATCCTCGTCCGCGCCGGGTGCTTCCCCGATCACCATAAGGCGGGCACCAGGGAGACCATCCGAAAAGACGAAGTTGCGTGCGGTCTCCTTGAGGGGGGAGCCGCCCCAGGCCCGCATGACCTCGGCCAGGTCTTGGAGGGTTCGGGCCGACGCCGCGAGGTGGGCGGGTGTGTCGGTGGACGTATCTTTGGTGGGTGCTCCGGAGGATGGCACGGTTGCCGGGCTGGCGCCCGGCCCGGTGAGATCTGTCCTGCCGTCGCCGGGCGCGGGTGCATCTGTCCGGCTGGTGCCGGACCCGGTCGAATTCGTCGGGCTGGCGCCCGACCCGCTCCAGTTTGTCGGGCTGGCGCCCGACCCGGGGCGCGCGTCTGGCGCTGCGCTGGCGGCACCGCCCGGTTCGCGCGCGGCGTCGGGCGTTGGCACTGGAGGTTGGGCCGGAGGGGCGCTGGCTTTGAACCGGTCGACCGGGGCCTCGGCAATCGCCTCGTCCGCGCCAAGATCGATCTGCCAGGCCAGGGCCGACAGCATCGCAGCCCAGATGTCCGGCTCGTCGCTCATCCCGGGGCGGCGCCTTCGCGGGGATCGATGGGTCCGAGGTCTAGGGCGAGTTCGGCCTCGAGCGCGGCGGCGTGCGACAGAAGCGCTGCGTCGCCGTGCAGCCCGCCGATCATCTGGAGCCCGATCGGCAGGCCGTCCGTCGTGAAGCCGCAGGGCAGCGACAGGGCGGGCGCCGAGGTCATTGTGACGGCGGCCACGATCATCATCCAGTCGATGTAGTTCTCGAAGGCGACACCTTCGCACTCCATCACGGCGGCCATATCAACCGAGAACGGCGGCACGATGGCAGTGGGCGCGAGCAGGAGATCATAGGTCTGGAACAAGTCCGCATGGCTGGCCGTCATGCGTCCGCGGGTCAGGTTGGCCGCGGCGACGTCGGCGCCTGTTTGGGCGAACCCGTGTTCGATGTTCCAGATGATATCGTCTTTGAGCTTGTCCTTGTGATCGCGGTAGTGCTGGCCGTGCTTGGCAACGAAGCCGATACCGCGCAGGGTCTGGAAGGCATCACGCGCGCCGGAGTAGTCGGGGTGCGCTTCCTCGACCACCGCACCCAGCGCCTCGAAGCGTCGCGCCGCGGCCTCCGTGATGCGCCGCACCTCGGCATCCACGGGAGTGATCCCGAGATCGGCGGAGTAGGCGACGCGCTTGGGCACCACCGGTGTCTCGGCGGCGACCCGGAACGAGCCCATGTCGGGCTGCGCGAAGGGCTCACGCGGGTGGGCGCCTGCCATGGCGTCGAGAAGCAGCCCGGTGTCGCCGACGTTGCGCCCCATGGGCCCCTGTTGTGGCATGACGTTGAAGGGATCGGACGGCCCGGCCGGCACGATCCCGGGCGACGGGCGGTAGCCGACACAGCCGCAGAAGCTGGCGGGGTTGCGCAACGATCCTCCGAGGTCCGAGCCCTGCGCCAGCCAGGCCTGGCCCGAGACCAGGGCGGCCGCCGCCCCGCCCGAGGACCCGCCCACCGTGCGTGAGAGGTTCCACGGGTTGCGCGTGGCGCCGAAGACCGGGTTGAAGGTCTGCGATCCGGCCGCGAACTCGGGCACGTTGGACTTGGCGTAGGCAAGGCCGCCGTTCTCCTCGATGCGGGTCGTGACGTAGTCAGATGCCTCGGGCACATGATCTGCGTAGATCGGCGACCCTTGTGTCGTGCGCACCCCGGCCAGCGCGTTCGTGTCCTTGATCGCCACCGGAAGTCCGCCCAGTACCCCTGATGCCGCATCGGCCCGCGCCCGTGCCCGGTCGAAGCAAAGCGTCGGCAGCGCGTTGATCTTGCCGTCCACTTCGCCCACCCGGGCCTCGAGCGCGTCCAGCACCTCGCCGCGCGTTACCTCGCCGGATTGCAACAGCGAGAGGATCTCGCGGGCGGTCTTCTGGATCAGGCTCATGATCGTCTCCCTGTCGTCTCTCCCCGACGTAGCGGCCCGGCCCCGGCGCGGCAACGGGCAAGCGGCGCTATCAGGCAGCGATCAGCCCGTCGATTGCCCGTTGGCAAGGCGGCCCGGACATGGTTAGCCTGCCTTGCGACAAAAGGCCCAGAAAGGCCGCAGAAGGAGGGGATGATGCGAACACGCGCTGCCGTTGCCTACGAGGCCGGAAAACCGTTGACTGTCGAAGAGGTGAACCTCGACGGCCCCCGCGAGGGCGAGGTGCTGGTCGAGATCAAGGCGACCGGAATTTGCCACACCGACGAGTTCACGCTGTCGGGCGCCGACCCCGAGGGAGCCTTCCCCGCGATCCTGGGCCACGAGGGCGCGGGCGTCGTCGTCGACGTGGGCCCCGGGGTGACGAGCCTCAAGAAGGGCGACCACGTCATCCCGCTCTACACGCCCGAGTGCCGCGAGTGCGAGTACTGCCTAAACCCCAAGACCAACCTCTGCCAGGCGATCCGCACGACGCAAGGGGCCGGGGTCATGCCGGACGGCACCTCGCGCTTCTCGACGCTCGAGGGCGAGAAGATCCTGCACTACATGGGCTGTTCGACCTTCGCGAACCACACGGTGCTTCCGGAGATCGCCCTTGCCAAGGTGCGCGAGGACGCGCCCTTCGACAAGATCTGCTACATCGGCTGTGGTGTGACCACCGGCATCGGTGCTGTGATGAACACCGCCAAGGTCGAGATCGGCAGCCGCGCGGTGGTCTTCGGCCTCGGCGGCATCGGGCTCAACGTGATCCAGGGGCTGCGCCTTGCGGGCTGCGACCAGATCGTGGGCGTCGATCTCAACGACTCCAAGAAGCCCATGGCCGAGAGATTCGGCATGACCCATTTCGTGAACCCCAAGGAGGTCGAGGGCGACCTGGTTCCCTATCTCGTGGATCTGACCGGCGGCGGGGCCGACTACTCGTTCGACGCCACCGGCAACTTCAAGGTCATGCGCGATGCGCTGGAATGCGCCCACAAGGGCTGGGGCGAGTCGATCATCATCGGGGTTGCACCCGCCGGGGCCGAGATCTCGACGCGGCCGTTCCAGCTGGTCACGGGCCGGGTCTGGCGTGGCACAGCCTTCGGGGGCGCACGCGGGCGTACGGATGTGCCCCAGATCGTCGACTGGTACATGGACGGCAAGATCGAGATTGATCCGATGATCACGCACACCATGCCACTGGACGACATCAACAAGGGGTTTGATCTGATGCACGCGGGCGAGTCGATCCGTGCGGTCGTCACTTACTGAAGCGTCGCGTTGAAGGTTTGCGGTGGCGCGGATCCCGCTCGTCCGCCCGCCGCAAATCCATTCAAGTTTAGGTACTTGGTTCGGGTCAGGTAAGGTAACCGCAACTTCTTGGGCGCAAGTCTCCAGCCGACTTTAGAAATACGGGCATGGAGACTTCAATGCTGGACAGCTGGCCAATCTCACGCAGAATCAACGTCGCGTTCGCATTTGCGACGGCGACGATCATCGGTTTCGTCACGATCGCTCTTATGGGCGTCATCCAGCTTGGCGCGATTTTCGGCGACTATCGTGATACGGCACGGCAGAGCCTGCTGATGGGCGACTACGTCGAGGACCTGTTCGAAGCGCGCATGGCGGCCTTCCGGTACCGCACTGGCGCCGGTGACGCCGCTGCGGCTGACGTGTTCTCGAACATCGAGGAGATCGTCAACGACCCAAGGGCGGCCCAATTCTACGCCGACAAGCCGGAAACGCTGGCGGAGGTGCGGGCCCTGACTGCTCTTGCATCGGATTACGCCGCGGCATTCAAGGACATGACGGCGCTTCAGGACAGGCGCAACGTCGAAGTCGAGAAGATGTATGCGGTCGGCACCGATATCCGCAAGGATCTGACGTCAATCATGGAAAGCGCCTTCCGGGACGGTGATCCCGAAGCTGCATTCTACGCTGGCCGCGCGCAGCAGGAACTTCTTCTCGCGCGCGTCTATATGGAACGTTACCTGCTCCAGAACGTGGCTGAAGACTACACGACCGCGATCGATCATGCTGAGAAGGCACAGGCAGAAACAACGACGCTGCTGCGTTCGCTTCAGAACCCAACGCGCCGCCAGTTGGCGAACAACGTGGACACGGGTCTGGACGCATACGTTGCTCTCAGTGCTGAGGTCTCAAATATCATTGCACAACGCAACCAGGTCAGAACCACTCGTCTGGATACCATCGGTCCGGAGATGCAGGACCGGTTCGAAGCATTGGTGAACGCAAAGGTTGCCCTTCAGAACGTACTAGGCCCGGAAGGCCAGGGAATCGTGGATTCCAAGACAACTTTCCTCCCGATTGCGGGTGTCATCGCCGTCCTTCTGGTTCTGACTATGTCGTTTGCTGTGGGCCGCTGGATCACTGGTGCGATCGTGGGTCTGGCTGATACGACGGACCGGCTTGCATCTGGTGACCTCAACGTCGCCATCACGGGCACTGAGCACAAGCACGAACTGGGCCGCGTTGCCCGGGCGCTGGAGGTGTTCAAGGCCAACATGCGTCAGACCGAGACGTTGAAGCAGTCGCTGAAGGACTCGCTCGACAAGGTGCTTGCCGATGCGATGAACAGCTCGGATGCGGTGGCCTCGACCGCGGGCGAACTGCTCGAAGCGTCGCAGACCATCAACGATGGCGCCGCGTCACAGGCGTCGTCTGCTCAGGAGGCTGCTGCCGCCGTCGAGGAGATGAGCGCGAACATGCGTCAATCGGCGGACAACGCGGCGCAAACCGAATCCATCGCAATCAAGGCGGCGGACAACGCGCAGTCTTCGGGACAGGCCGTGGCCAACGCTGTCGAAGCGATGAAAACGATCGCCGAGCAGATCACTGTCGTGCAGGAAATCGCGCGTCAGACTGACCTTCTGGCTCTCAACGCCGCTGTCGAGGCAGCACGCGCAGGAGAGCATGGCAAGGGCTTCGCGGTCGTGGCCTCCGAGGTCCGCAAACTGGCCGAACGCAGCCAGAGTGCTGCGTCCCAGATCTCGGATCTCTCCGGCCGGACGATGACTGCTGCAAGCGAAGCGGGTGACAAGCTGCAGGCACTGGTGCCTGACATCCAGCGTACCGCTGACCTCGTGCAGGAAATCTCATCGGCGATGCAGGAGCAGAACATCGGGGCTGACCAGATCAACGAGGCGATCAGAAGCCTTGATCAGGTTATCCAGCGTAACGCTTCGGCGGCGGACCGTGCACGCGATCGCGCGGAATCGCTGTCCAGCGAAGCCGAGACGCTGCGCCAGATCATCTCGTCCGTCGACGTGGGTGACGACGATCTGGCAGCTGAAACCGGCGAGGGCGATGATCTACAACGCGCCGCCTGACGGAGTAACGCTACTGAACCTCCGCCCTCTCAGAGGGCGGGGGTAATCCGACTTCTTCCTCGAGAGCCTTCCTGGACGTAGACTGTCGAACCGACCGGAATCTCTGGTTGCGGACCCTGAACCACGGTGACCAGGTTTCCTCCGGTGTCGCGCACGATGTACTCAATGGCCGGTTGACGCTTCGCCTCTTCTTCGACCAAAGAGCCGACGATCGCGCCACTAAGGGCCCCACCTGCAATCGCCGCAGCCTTTCCAGTTCCCTGGCCGAAAATCGAACCGAGAAAGCCGCCGGCGACACCGCCTACTAGCTGACCAGTCCTGTTCTCCTCGAGCAGGGCGCCCTCCTCGACCTCGACATAGCGCGCACTCTGAATGACACCTTCATAGGTGCGCACGACATCGCCGACGGAAGCGCCATCATATGTCCCCGGGTCGATCTGCCGTGCGCAACCAACCAATGCCACCGCACCCGTCAAAACCATCGCTGCCACCAATACGCGTGCACGCATCACTGCCGTCTCCCTCTCTGCAAAAAAACTACCGCCGGGCATCGCCCGTCCAGCATACTGCGTTCGAAACGTTCCTCGCCCTTGCTTCCGTCGCGGCGCTTGCGTCTGCCGCGAGCGTACCTTACGCCTCCGCGTCGGCAAGACGGAGGGTGCGCATGTCCATTCCCCAACAGGGCGGCGGCCCGATCGAGAGCCAGGATGATCTGGCAAGCTACCTGGCGGACGGGTGCAAGCCTAAAGACCAATGGCGGATTGGCACCGAGCACGAGAAGTTTGGCTATTGCCGGGATACGCTGCAGCCGCTGCCTTATGAAGGCGCGCGCTCGATCAAGGCGGTCCTCGAAGGCCTGCGTGACGACTACGGCTGGGAGCCGCTGACAGAAGGTGGCAACATAATCGGCCTTACCAAGGACGGCGCCAACGTGAGCCTTGAACCTGGGGGGCAGCTGGAGCTCTCGGGCGCCCCGCTCGAGACCATCCACCAGACATGCGACGAGGTGAACGATCACCTGGCCGAGGTGAAGTCCATCGCTGACCGTATCGGTGTGGGGTTCATCGGCCTGGGAGCTGCGCCGATCTGGGCGCACGAAGACATGCCGATGATGCCCAAGGGCCGGTACGAACTGATGACGCGGTACATGGGCGAGGTCGGTACCCATGGCACCCAGATGATGTACCGCACATGCACCGTTCAGGTGAACCTCGACTTCGCGACCGAGGCTGACATGGTCCAGAAGTTGCGCGTCGCGCTGGCGCTGCAGCCGGTTGCGACGGCGCTGTTCGCGAATTCACCGTTCTTCGAGGGCAAGCCGAACGGGCATGTGAGCTGGCGAAGCCGCATCTGGCGGGATCTGGATGCGGATCGCACCGGAATGCTGCCGTGGGTATTCGAGGACGGCATGGGCTTCCAGCGCTGGGTGGATCATGCGCTGGATGTGCCGATGTACTTCGTCTACCGCGACGGGGTCTACATTGATGCGCTGGGTCAGTCATTTCGCGACTTCCTCGACGGCAAGCTGCCCGCGCTCCCGGGTGAGGTGCCAACGCTCAGCGATTGGGCGGATCATCTGACCACGATTTTCCCCGAGGCCCGGATCAAGAAGTTCATCGAGATGCGTGGCGCCGACGGGGGGCCGTGGCGCAAGCTCTGCGCCTTGCCCGCCTTTTGGGTTGGCCTGATGTACGATCAGACGGCGCTGGACAACGCCTGGGATCTGGTCAAGGACTGGACCGCCGAAGAACGCGAGCAGCTGCGCGTCGACGCATCCGTCAAGGGCTTGAAGGCGGAAGTGCGCGGCCGGCCGGTGCTGGACATCGCGCGCGACTGCCTGGCGATCGCGGAATCGGGGCTGAAAGCGCGGGCCTGTCCTGGCGCAGGTGGCCTCATTGGAGACGAGACGCATTTCCTGAACGCGCTCAAGGACAGCGTCGAGCGCGGCGAGACCCCCGCGGAAGAGCTGTTGGCCGAGTATCACGGCCGTTGGGGCGGCGATCTGACAAAAATTTACGCCGCCCACAGCTACTGACGGGGCAAGGCTATTCGACGCCGATGTGGAAGACTGCCCAGACCTGCAGGCCGTTGAACAATTCTTGCAGATCCGGGTCCGTGGTCGGGGCAAAGATCACCATCGCCGGCCCGTAGTCGCCGATGGCCAGCGATGCGCCGTCGGCCTCGATCGCCAGGATCGGCGCATGCGCTTCCATGAACGCGATCTCCATAGGCACACCGTAGCCGTCCAACGCCGTCACCATGATGCTGTCGCCCGCCGACCCGGCCAGCGCCAACACGTCGCGCAACAACGGGCCCGTGAAGATCGCGTCGGCCCCATCCTGCCCCAGCGGAGCCGTGACCGTGACCTGTGGCAGGGCCGCGATGTCCGCCCGTGTCACGGCGAAGGCGCTGTCGAAGGCGATGTCATGCGCGCCCAGCATCGTGAAATCGTCTTCGGAAGACGGGCCGCGGTTGCTTTCGGCGATGGCCCCGGAGAGCGTCAGGATCGGCGGCTCACCCGCCGACGCCAGCGGTGTTGTGAGAAGCAGGACTGCGGCGAGGATGGCGGCGACACGGCGAACCATAAGCTGCTCCTGTCATGAGGACCGATCGTCGGAGCGTACGAACGGGGGCCACACCACGCAAGCCCACACCCCTGGGCCGCAAGTCTAGAAATCGAAGATGTCGCCCAGAAGATCCGTCACCGGGTTCTCGCGCTTCTTGCGGCGCCGCGCGCGCGTGCTCTGCCTGTCATCGTCGTATTCGTCCCGATGGACCTGCTGATAGCCCTGCGTGGCTTGCGGAGGTGGCGGGGGCGGCGGCGCGGTGTAGGCGCTGGCGCTGCGCTCGATGATCTTGTCCAGCTCGCCCCTGTCCAGCCAGACACCCCGGCATGATGGGCAATAATCGATCTCGACCCCACTGCGGTCGGCCATCACGAGTTGGGTGCCGTCGATCGGACATTGCATGGGCGTTCTCCTTTGCTGCTGCGGGGGATGTGGGGGTCCCCGCTGTCGGTTGCAATCGGAGTGCCCGCGAGATCGTGCGCCCGCTTGCAGGCCTCCCGGCGCGCGCCTAAGAGGGGGCAACGAACAAGGGGGAGGCCCATATGGACACGATTTCAGAGACCGGCGCCTTTGGTGGTGTGCAGGGCGTCTATGCGCACAAGGCGAAGACCACCGGCTGCGAGATGACCTTTGCGGTCTACCTGCCGCCCGCCGCACAGAAGGGGCGGGTGCCGTGCTTGTGGTATCTCTCGGGTCTGACATGCACGCACCAGAACGCGATGGAGAAGGCGGGTGCCCAGGGCTGGGCGGCGCGCCACGGCATTGCGCTGGTGTTCCCCGACACCTCGCCCCGGGGTGAGGGTGTCGCCAATGACGATGACTTTGCGCTGGGCCAGGGTGCCGGGTTCTATGTGGACGCGACCGAAGCGCCATGGGCGCCCCATTTCAGTATGTACTCCTACGTGGTGCGCGAGCTTCAGGCGTTGGTCGTCGATGCCTTTCCCGTGGCCGAGGACCGCCAGGGCATCACCGGACATTCCATGGGCGGGCACGGTGCGCTGACCCTGGCGATGCGCAACCCGGAGCTCTACCGGGCGGTGTCCGCTTTCGCGCCGATTGTGCACCCCACGGCGAGCGCCTGGGGACGCGTGCAGCTGGGTGCTTACCTGGGGGCGGATGAGAGCGCCTGGCAGGGGCATGATGCGACCCTGCTGCTCAGGAGTGCCGGGTGGTCGCGCGACCTCCTGATCGACCAGGGATCATCCGACCAGTTCCTGGATCTGCTCAAGCCCGAAGCGTTCTCCGCCGCCCTGGCCGAGACCCGGACCGCAGGCACTTTCCGGATGCAGACGGGCTACGACCACTCCTATTATTTCGTGGCGAGCTTCATGGAAGATCACGTCCGCTGGCACGCCGAGCGGTTGTGACGGGGCGGGCAAGCGCGGCGAGGTAGACGGACAAGCGCGGCGCAGCCGCGCTTGACACGATGCTGGTACCCGGCCGGACCGGCTTGATCAGTCCCCGAGCTCGGCGCGCAGCTGCTGGCGGAGCACGTCGATCGGTTTGGGCTGGCCGTCCTGCGTGTAGTGCCAGTAGGTCCAGCCATTGCAGGACGGGGCGCCTTCGAGCTCGGCGCCGACCTGGTGGATCGATCCCTTCGTGTCCAGACGGCCCGAGGCCACCAGGGTGCCGTCCGCCCGGACCCTCGCCGTGTGGCGTCCATTGAGCGAGGTGAGCACATCGCCCGGTTCAAGCAGCCGTCGCTCGACCAGTTGGCCGAAGGGGATGCGGGGCTGGGCGCGCTTGCCCGTGGTCACCTTCAGCACCTCCGCGTCGTGCTTGCGGACCTTGGCAAGCCGTCTGGTCGCGGCATCGCGGTAGGCGCTCTCGCGTTCGATCCCGATCCAGCGGCGGCCCAACCGCTTGGCGACGGCCCCGGTGGTTCCGGTGCCGAAGAAAGGGTCTAGCACCACGTCGCCGGGGTTGGTCGCACCGACCAGGACCCGATGCAGCAGCGCCTCTGGTTTCTGGGTCGGATGCGCCTTCGCGCCATCGTCACCCTTCAACCGCTCGGCGCCCGCGCAGATCGGCAGCACCCAGTCCGAGCGCATCTGCAGCCCTTCGTTCAGCGCCTTGAGCGCGTCATAGTTGAAGGTAGGCTTCGAGGTCTCTGATTTTGCAGCCCAAATGAGCGTCTCGTGTGCATTCGTCAACCGTTTGCCACGGAAGTTCGGCATCGGGTTGGTCTTGCGCCACACCACGTCGTTCAGGATCCAGAAGCCCTGATCCTGCAGCTTAGTGCCCAGGCGGAAGATATTGTGATAACTGCCGATTACCCAGATGGCCCCATCGGGCTTCAGCAGGCGCCGGGCCTCGGTCAGCCAGGCTTCGGTGAAGCGGTCATAGGCGGCGAAGCTGTCGAACCGGTCCCAGGCATCGTCAACAGCGTCGACGCGGGAGTTGTTCGGCCGGTGCAGCTCGCCCTTCAGCTGCAGATTGTAGGGTGGATCTGCGAAGATCAGGTCGACCGAGGCATCCGGCAGCCCGCGCATCACCTCGATGCAATCGCCGTCAAGAATCGTATCGAGGGCGAGCTTGGTCATGGCGGTCTCCTGCTGTTGGTGCCGCGAAGATACGGGAAATATTGAATCCGTCAATAATGTTTTGAATCATTAAGTTATGAGAGAAACCTAAACAATTACATCGCGTATGGGTTTGAAGCTGCGGCGATGGTGCGGCGTCACGCCCAGACGCGCCAGCCCGGCCCGGTGCGCGGCGGTCCCATAGCCCTGGTTGGTCTCCCACCCGTAGCCGGGGTGCGCCGCGGCCAGCTCGGCCATGATCCGGTCGCGGGTGACCTTGGCGATGATCGAGGCTGCGGCGATCGACAGGCTCAGCCCGTCGCCCTTGGGGATCGCACGGGCGGGCAGGGCGAGATCCCGCGGCACCCAGTTGCCGTCGATCAGCAGGAAGGCAGGGGCCGCGGGCAAGGCTGCGACGGCCCGGCACATGGCCAGATCGTTGGCGCGGGCAATGCCGATGGTGTCGATCTCGGCGACCGGGCCGATGCCGACGCCGACGCTCGCGCGGGCCGAGATCTCCTCGAAGAGCGCCGCGCGGCGCTTGCCCGAGAGCTTCTTTGAATCGTTCAGACCGTCCGGGATGGACCCCGGGTCCAGGACGACCGCAGCGGCCACTACGGGCCCGGCCCAGGGCCCCCGCCCGGCCTCGTCGATTCCGGCGACGGGCGGGTCGTACTGAAGCTCGAACGCGAGATCTGGCATGGCGACAGTGTCGGGGTGTTGCGCGGCCGCGGCAAGGCAAAGTCGCCACAGTGTCGGCGCGATTGGCATACGCAAGTCATACGCTTGTCATACCGGTGGATTTCGGGCGGAAGGGACCGCGCGGCTGGGCATCCGCGTTTGTCTGGTGGGTGCAGGCAACACAGTGATCGAAGCGCGAACATCAACCTTCTGTTCCACCCCTTCAGAGAACATCAAGGTCTGAATGGACGCACGTCGGGTCGGGCCGGGCGGCCCGAGCGGCAAGCCATAGGCGCCGCCGCGAGACGAAGGAATCTCCGGACTGCTTGCAGACCGGAGCCCGTTTGCCTCGCAGGTTCAGAGGCCAAGGCTCAGTTGATCACCCGCTCTTGGCGGTACCCGGAAGAGGTCTCGCCGCAGTGGTGTCGGGGTACGGTCCAGGCCATGGCGCTTCACCGCCAGATCGAACCTGCGGCGCAGGATGTCGGCGTGAACGCCTTCGCCGGACATCCGCCGGAACCATTGCGCGTCGTAGTCCTTTCCGCCATGCATCTCCCGCACGCGCCCCATGACCTTGTTGGCCCGGTCCGGATAGGTGCGCGTCAGCCAGTCCCGAAACAAGGGTGCCACCTCCAGCGGCAGTCGGAGCGCGATGTAGGTCGCATGCGTGGCTCCGGCGTCCGCCGCGGCCTGCAGCAGCCGCTCGACCTCGTGGTCCGTCAGCCCTGGTACCACGGGCGCGAGCGCGGCCACCACCGGCACCTGCGCCTGGGCCAGCATCCTGATCGCAGCGATGCGCCGGGCGGGTGCCGCGGCCCTTGGCTCCATCGCGCGCGAGACCGCGTTGTCCAGCGTTGTGAGCGAGACCGAGACCCGCGCCAGCCCCGCGCGCGCCATCCGCCCCAGGATGTCGGTATCGCGCATGATCAGCCCACCCTTGGTGGTGATGGTGACGGGGTGGCGGTGCTCCCACAGCACCTCGAGGATCTCGCGCATGATCCGCCACTGTTTCTCGATCGGCTGGTAGGGGTCGGTGTTGGTGCCGAGCGCGATGGGCGCCACCGAATACCCCGGGCGCGCCAAAGCCTGGGCAAGCAACTCCGCCGCGCGCGGTTTCGCAAAGAGCCGCGTCTCGAAGTCCAGCCCGGGCGAGAGGCCCAGATGCGCATGCGTGGGGCGCGCAAAACAGTAGATGCAGCCATGCTCGCAACCCCGGTAGGGGTTGATCGATCGGTCGAACGGCACGTCGGGCGAGCTGTTCCGGGCGAGGATCGTACGCGAGCTGTCGATGTCTACCCGCGTCGGGACGGGTGTGTCGGGGTCGTGGGCCCAGCCGTCGTCGGTGGCCTCGGCGTGTCGGCGGTCGTAGCGCGACGCCATGTTCAGCCCGGCCGCACGCCCCCGGCGCGCATCGGCGGGGACGGAACCGGGTGTCTCATCGGGGAACAAGGGCTCGGTCACGGGCATCTCCTCGGTTAGAACATTAATAGAACATTTTCTGATTCTCCAAGTGTGATCCGCTCGACAGCCCGGCTGTCGCTTGTTACGTGGGAACCAGTGAGAACAGCGGGGTATCAGGTGCAGATTCGAACGATCGAGGCCGGTGTTCTGGCGGTCAGCTATGCTGTTTGGGGCCCGGAAGACGGGTGGCCCTGCGTGCTTGGCCACGGGTTTCCCTACGATGCGCATGCCTATGCGGAGACGGCCCCGATGCTTGCCGACGCCGGCGCCCGTGTGATTGTTCCTTGGCTGCGGGGATACGGGGCGACGCGCTTTCTGTCGGCCGAAACGCCTCGATCAGGCGAGCAAGCGGTGCTGGGCGCAGACATGCTTGCGTTCCTCGACGCGCTGGGAATCGAGAAGGCGGTGCTTGGCGGGTATGACTGGGGCGGACGGGCCTGCTGCATCATTGCCGCCCTCTGGCCCGAGCGGGTCCATGCGCTTGTTTCGGGCAATTCCTACAACATCCAGAACATCGCGAAGGCCATGGACCCCGGCCCCGCCTCGGTCGAGGCGGCGAACTGGTACCAGTACTTTTTCCATGCCGAGGCCGGGCGCAACGCGCTCGAGCGTGACCGGCGCGATGTCGCCCGCCAGCTCTGGCGGATGTGGTCGCCCGAATGGCGGTTCTCAGTGGCTGAGTTCGAACGCTCGGCAGCCGCCTTCGATACGCCGGATTTTGTCGACGTGGTCATCCACTCCTACCGTCATCGCTATGGGCTGGTCCCCGGGGATCCTGCGGCCGCGGGGATCGAGGCACGCTTGGCCGAACAGCCGCCGATCACCGTGCCTGTGATCACGATCGACGGTCAGGCCGACCGTGTCGGGACGCGCACGGCACACCACCGGGATCGCTTCAGGGGGCCCTACGACTACCGTGTGTGGCACGGGGCGGGGCATAACCTGCCGCAGGAGCGCCCGCGTCTCTGGGCGGCGGCGGTCTTGGATGCGCGGGCGTTGGCGGGCGGAGACTGATCGGGTCCGGTGCCCAACGTTCAGGCCGACCAGGATTGGGCGATCCTGGTGACCGTTAAAGGTATTTTGGGCCAGATGAAGGGACGGCGGCGGTTTGGGCGCCGCTCAGTCGAGGAACACCCGGGCCTGGGCGGCCTCTCCCCGCCCGTCTATGACCGAGATCGATACAAAGCCGCGCCCGTCCGTGCGCCAGGTGATCTCGCGGGCGAGGCCCATGGTCTCGACCGGTTGGCCGTCCACGAGCCAGGTGAAGGGGGCGATCCCGTCGCGGACCTTGAGCGCCAGGAGCCCGCGGACCGTCTCGATCCGCGCGCCGTCGGGCGGGAATGCGATCTTGGGGCCGGTGTCCAGGGGCGCACCGAGGGGGCCGCGCACCCGGCGCAGGGGGGCAGGCAGGGCATCATGGCTGACGATCATGACGTCCGCTGGCGGGGGCCGCAGGGGATAAGGCGCCGTCTTCAGGCGGGAGAACGCCTCGAAGAGAACCGGAGCGGCCGTCCTGATCCCGGTGATCCCGGGTACCGGCGCCGCATCGGGGCGCCCGACCCAGATCCCGATGACATGGGCACCGTCGAACCCCACGGCCCAGGCATCACGGTGCCCATAGGAGGTGCCGGTCTTGAAGGCGAGTTGCCCGCTCAACGCGGCTGTCGGCGCAGGCGCGCCCGCCAGCACATCAGCTACCTGCCAGGCGGCGCCCGGGGCGAGGACGCGCGGGCCCTCGGACACCGGGCCTGGGACGTCGCGCAGCTTGACCGCCCGCCCGCCACGGGCAATCGCGGCATAGGTGGCCACCAGACCCTCTAGCCGCAGCCCCAACCCGCCAAGCGCGATGGCCAGCCCTGGCTGATCGGCGCGAGGCAGGCGTGGTTGCGCGCCCGCGCGGCTCAGACGCACCAGCATCTTGGCGGGGCCAACGGCATCCAGAAGCGTGACCGCGGGGACGTTCAGCGAACGTTGCAGTGCCGTGCGCACCGTCACGGTCCCGTGGTAGTCATCGCCGAAATTCGTCGGCACATAAGCGCCGAAAGCGACCGGGCGGTCATCAACGAGGCTTTCGGGGTGGGCATGACCGTCCGCGAAGGCCAAGCCGTAGATCAGGGGCTTCAGGGTCGAGCCGGGCGAGCGCACGGCGCGGGTCATGTCCACGAAACCGTCGCGGCTGAGCTGATCGAGGCCGGGCGAGCCGACCCGGGCCAGCACCTCGCCTGTCGTGTGATCCAGAACCATGACGGCCATGGAGACCGAGGGATGCATCGCGCCCGTGCGTTCGCGTACCAGCGCTTCAAGGCGGCGTTGCAGCCCGGCATCCAGGGTTGTCCGGTGGGTCTGCGCGGTGGGGGCCTCGGATATCAGCCGGTCGGCGAGGTGAGGGGAGAGCTGCGGGAAGGCCCGGCGGGCGTTGGGCACGCCTTCGGTCTTGGCTGCCTGGGCATCCCCGATCGCCAGCGCGCCGTACCGGACAGCGCGGCTGAGCACCCGGTCCCGGGCCGCGCGCGCTGTTACGGGATGGCGGTCCGGACGTCTTGCCACCGGGGACTGGGGCAGGGCGACCAGCAGGGCGGCTTGGGCGGGGGCGAGCCGGCGGGGTTCCTTGCCGAACCAGGTCAGCGATGCGGCCCGCACGCCCTCGATGTTGCCGCCGAAGGGCGCGAGCGTCAGGTACAGCCCCAGGATCTCGTCCTTGGTGAGCCGCCGCTCCAACGCGAGGGCAGTGCGCATCTGGTGCAGCTTGGCCCCGATGGTCCGCGTCTGCCCACCCTCGAGCAAGCGCGTGACCTGCATGGTCAGCGTCGATGCACCCGAGACCGCGCGCCCGTTGACGGCGGCCTGGCCCGCGGCCCGCAGGATGGCGAGCACGTCGACACCGTTGTGGCGGTAGAACCGCCGGTCCTCGTAGGCGAGAAGCTGCGCGATGTACCCGGGATCGACCTCGGCGACGGTGACGGGCAGACGCCAACGCCCGTCATCCACCTGATAGGCGCGCAGGAGGCGACCGTCGCGGTCGAGGACCGTGCGGGATGTCTGGGCGTCCAACGGGGGCAGCGGAGCCGTCGCAATCCAGGTGTCGAGCGCGATCCAGCCCGCAGCAGTCCAGAGCCCGGCGGCCAGCCCCCATCTGAGCAGGCGGCGACGCATCAGCGCGCGGCCACCACGCTCACGCGGCCGGCGGCGGTCCAGGCGCGGAAGTCGGGGCGGTACATGTCCTCGACGATCGCGGCGGGGTGGTGGAACGTCCCGGGCGAGACCGCACGGACGATGTAGGCAATCCTGATCTCGCCCTGCCCGCTATGGTCGACCGCCGCGAGGAAGCGGTCGGACCGGAACTGCGCGGACTGGACGTCGGCGGTCAGCTCCAGCCAGTCCAGCGCGCCGACAGCGCCCGCTTGCAGCAGGTTGGGATTGTCGATCTCGAAGCCCGCGGGCAGCGCGTCGTCGATCATCAGCCGGGCGCGCCGGTCGATGTCGGCGCGCACGGTCACGACCACGGCCAGCCGGGCATTCTGGGCGACCGTCTCAGGCGAGACGGCCTCCCCTCCCAGCGAGTAGTAGGCGCGGCTGATCGCGTAGCCGTTGCCGCCGGCGGCAGGGGGCTCGGCCGGCACGCCGAAGGTCGAGAGGACCGCCATCGTCGGGGCGGTGCCGGTGTTCTCGATCACCACGGGCCGGGCCAGCGCATCGTCATAGAGGCGCACCAGGGGTCCGCTGACGGGCACGCCGTCGACCGCCAGCCCCTCGGCCGCCCGGTCCACGAGCGCGCGTGTGGCCAGCAGCATCCACATCTTCTCCTGCGTCGACGTCCAGGTGCGGTCGCGGGCGCTGATGGCGTCGGCAAGACGCTGGACGTTCACGGCAGTCGACCGCGCCTCGGCGGCCAGCGCGATCACCGCCGCCCCGTCACGCAGGTGCGAGCCATAATCGGCGCGCCAGCCGCGCCCGTCTTCCGGCCGCTCCAGCGCCTGATCGGCCGCGAGGCGGAACATGGCATCCGCCCGTGTCTGCTCGCCATAGAGCGCGAGCGCTGCGCCCAGCTGCGCCTTTGCCATGGGGGTTGCGAAGTTCTGTGCGCGCGCGTCGGCATAGTAGCGCAAGTCCCCGATCGACGCCCGGCCCTCCTGCGCGATCACCAACAACGCGTAGGCGATGTCCTCGCCGCCCCTGTCGAAGTCCGACACGTAGGACAGTTCCGACGTCAGGTTGTCGAGCGCCATCTGGAACGCCACGTCCGGGACGTCGTAGCCTTGCGTCCGCGCCCGGCTGAGGAAGTCGGTCACATAGGCATCCAGCCAGAGATCCCCCCGGTCCGGGCGCCAGAGCCCGAAGGAGCCGGAGGAGGACTGGTTCTCAAGCACCCGGGCAATGGCGGTGTTCACTCGCTCTGCCACCGGTTCCTCGCGCGTGATGCCCATCGCGGCGGCGACCTGGTCCAGGTACAGCAGCGGCATCGCGCGCGAGATGGTCTGCTCGGTGCAGCCGTAGGGGTAGCGGTCAAGCTCGACCAGCAGCCCCGCCGCGTCGAACTGCGCCACGGGGCCAAGCGCGAGCGAGGCCCGCCCCGTCCCGGCCTCGAGCCCGTCGAAGGTCCCCGCATCGACGATCAGCCGGCCCCCTGCGGCAAGGGTGATCCGGTTCCGGCGCGAGATCTCGGGATCATTCAGCCGCACCGGCAAGGTGATCGTCTTGGTCAGCGTCTGTCCGCCCGGCGTCAGTGTGCGGATGCGCAGGCGCGGGTCGCCGATCTCGGACGCGGTGATGGGCACTGAAATCCGCTCGATCTGGCCTTCCTGCAGGGTGACCCGTCGGCCCGCATCGGCGGGGTCGAACTGGATCCCGCCGTCGAGGTTCTCGAGCAGCACGCCCACCTCGCCCGTCGGGCCTTTGGCGTGCGCCACCTCGATCAGGACCCGCGTGCGGTCACCGGGCGCCAGGAAGCGGGGCACGGAGGCCTGCACGACGATGGGATCGCGCACGAGGATGTCCTTCTCCGCGCCGCCCACGGCCGTGTCCGTCCAGGCGATTGCCATCAGGCGCACGGTGCCGTTGAAATCGGGCAGCTCGAAGTTCGCGGTCGCGGTGCCGTCCGGCCCGACCGTGACGACGCCGGAGAAGTAGGCGACCAGTTCCTCGGTCGGCGGTGGCGCGTCGAGCCGTGCCGCCGCGGCATCGCCGCCCGAGCGCAACCGGCCGCGCACGCCCTGCATCCCGTCGATCAGCTTGCCGTAGAGATCACGCATCTCCACGCCCAGCGCGCGCTGGCCGAAATAGTGCCCGTCCGGATCCGGGCTGTCGAAACCGGTCAGGTTCAGGATGCCGAGGTCCACGGCGGCGATGGTGACATAGGCCTGCTGGCCCGGGGCGAGGTTCGCGAGCCGCACGGTCGCGGGCAGGGGAGCACGGGGGGCCACCTCGTCGGGTGTCGTGAACTCGACCTGCAAGGCACGCTCAGCCGGGTCGACCTCGGCCCAGGCAAGGCCCAGCGCGCGCGCCGGGTTGCGCTTGGCGGCCACGTCCATCGGCCGGATCAGCGTCGCGGTGATATAGGCGCCGGGGCCCCAGTCGTCGCTGACGGTGAGCTCGACCGTGGTCTCGCCAGGCTCGACGTCGATCGTCTGCGTCTCGATCAGCCGGTTATCGACGACGGCGATCAGCACCTTGCCCGCGTCGCGGGGCTTGAGGCGCAGGCGCACCGTCTCGCCGATCGCATAGCGTTCCTTGTCGAGACCGATCTCGAGCACGTCCGGCGTGTCGGTCGCGGCCCCGCCGGTGTACCAGCCCGCGTAGAAGCCCAGCGTCGCCATGACCTGGGTCTCACCGCCCAGTGCGGCGAGCCGGATCTCGTAGGCTCCCCACTCGACGGGTGCCTCGACGATCACGCGCCCGTCCTCGGCAAGCGCGACGGTGCCGTTCGCGATACGCTCGCGCGTCGTGATCGCCTCGTAGCTCCAGCGCCCGTCATGGCGGTACCATTGCCAGTCGGTGTTCACCCGGCTGATCGTCCAGCCGACCTGATCGAGCGCCACCTGCTGGCCGTCCGGGCCGACGGCGATGACCTCGAACCGCGCGTTCGAGCCTTCTTCGGCCTGGCCTTCGAAGAGCGGACGGATCCCGATCTGGACGCTCTGGGGCGCCAAGGGTCGGGTGATCGTGCGCTCGACCGGACGGCCCGAGCTGTCGGTGACGCCGACGATGGCGGTCATGCGCAGCGGTTTCGTGAGGCCCTGCGTGTCGGGCAGCACGACCCGCAGGCTCGCGTCGCCGTTCGCATCGGTGGTGACTTCCGAAAGGTACTCGGACATCGCGCCGACACGCTCGTCATGCAGGCCGAAGCGGAACCCCGGGAAGCCGGGCAGCCTCTCGGCTTCGGTCACGCGGATCTCGCCCGCGACGGTCAGTTCCGCCCCTGGCGCGCCGTAGAGGTATCGGACGTTCATGCCGAGATCGATGTCGATGTCGCGGGTCACCAGCCCTTCGGGCATGTCGAGGTCGTAGTCGATGCGCTCGGGCACGAAATCCTCGACCAGGAACGAGACCTGGGCGACCGGTGCTGCATCGGGATCGGTGTGGACCTTCAGCCGCCAGGTTCCCCGTGGCACGCCACCACCCAGCCGCAGGGAATGCGCCCGCCCGCCCGCACCCTGATCGGAGAGGAGCGCGCGCTGATACTCGACGCCGTCCGGGCGCGTGATGATCGCCGTCAGCGGCAGCCCGGCGATGGCATTGGCCTGCCCGTCGCGGGCAAGGGCCGTGATGTGCACGACCTCGCCCGGGCGGTAGACGCCGCGTTCCGTGGTGGCGAAGACATCGACCGGGCCCGGCGCCGCGCGCCCCTCGACCCCGCGGTCGGAGAGATCGAAGCCCGGCTTGGAGAGGTCAAGGAACGCGAAATCGCCGTCCGACTCGACCGTCAGCATCGCCGGCGCCATGCCGCCCGCACCCCGGGTCAGCCCCGGCTCGAAGCGCACATAGCCCTGCGCATCGGCGGTGGCTGTCCCCAGAACCTCGTTGTTCAGGGCGACCAGTGCGACCTCAGCCCCGGCCACCGGATCGGCGGAGGACAATGCCCGCACGAAGGCATGCAGGCCATCCGCGCCCGTCATCGAGGCCAGCCCGAGGTCGGTGACGATGAACCACTGCGTCGCCGCGCGCTCCCATGTGTCGACGCTGCCCGCGGGCCGTGCGGTCATGACGTAGATGCCGGGCTCGAACGTCGTGACGGCCTCGCCGATCGGCAGGGCCGTGGTCACATCGGCGTTCACCTCGCCCGACACGCTGACCGAGCCTTCCCAGACCGCAGCCCCCAGCCGGTCAGCGATCCGGTCCTCGCGCCAGTCGTTCAACTGTTCGTCCAGAAGGTTGCTCTGGATCGAGGGCAGCAGGTTGCGCTCGCCGATCCGGTGGATTGCCAGGGCCACCTCCTGGACGTTGACCGTCACGACCGGGATTGCGGCGTCGGCGCTGCGGGGCAGGACATGCGCGCGTCCAACGAAGTGCACGGCGGGGGAGCGGTCGCGCACGTAAGCCTCGACCCGCGAGGACGCGTGAAGCTGCTCGCCCTCCGCCGAGGGCAGGCCCTTGCGGATCTCGACGCGGTAGCGCTCGCCCCGGGTGACGCCGTCGATGCAGAGCTGCGATCCCTCCGCCTGGACGGGCAGAGTCGTATCGCCCTGGACGCGGATGTAGGGGCCGTAGTCGACGCCGGCCTCCGTCAGCCCTTCCGAGAACTCGATGCAGATCCGGGCAACGGCGGCATCCGAATCGACCCTGTGTCCGGTCACTCGAAAGCCGTAGCGCGAGACGGCATAGGCCAGCCGCTCCTCGGCCTCCGCCCGCGGCTGGATCGCCTGCGCCAGACGCAGGGCGTCGATCATCTGGCGCCCGAAGCCCCGGTCCTCCAGCGCCTCGGCAAGCACCGCAAGACTGCTCGCCCGGGCCGGGTCGCCGTCACTGCGCAAGTAGGCGTTGATGGCTGCCGACAGCGCGTCGGCACGCAGGCGGCGGCGTTCCTGATCGTTGGCGCCGGGCTGCCTGCCCCAGACACGGGCGAGATCGCGCCAGGTGTCGGCCGTATCGCCAAGCGTCACGGCGGCCGCATAGTTGCGCGCAGCTTCGGCAAGGCTGCCACGTTGTTCGGCCTCGGCGCCTAGTCGCTGAAGTTCGTCCGCACGGCCGTCGTTGGCGGCAAACCGCCCGCCCAGCGTCGCAGCCATGCGCTGAGCGCCCGAGACCAAGTCATTGGAGATGAACGGAATATCGCCCCGGCGTGTCAGGGCCAGCCGCACGGTCTCCGGCGCCGTGGGTACCATCTGCGCGGAGATCGCGTCCTCGAACGGTTCCTGCCGCTCGACACCAGATTTCAGGAAACAGGCCTGTGCGCGGGTGTTGTAGGTCATCGCCAGGCAGGCCGGATTTTCCAGGCAAGTCTGCTGGCAGGTGCGGAAGTCCGTCTCGAAGATCTGACCGATGTCGCCGCCGTAGAAGTCCTGCCCGGTGGTCGTGACGATGCGCCGGTCGGGGGTGGGCCCCTCCTGGGCGGAGGCTCCCGTGACGCTCAGGCAAAGGGCAACGGCGGCGAGGACTGAACGCAACATCGGCGGTCTCCCAGGGGAATCTTTATGGTTCCCCCAAGTCTCTCACGCGAGCGGAAGGCCGTCGACCGCCGGTCTCAGGATATTTTCTGCACACGTCGGCCGTCGGCCGCCACCGCTCAGCCGCGCATCTTGAAGAACTGCTGGCTGCGGTTGGAGGTGTACGGCCGGACCGAGGGCCAGCGCCCGCGCTCCACCGCCTCCTGCCAGCCGGCGGAGGTCAGGACCTCGGGGCTCTCGATCTCGTAGATGGCCGTGAATACGGGCGAGGGGGCAGGGCGGTCGTGGATCTCGCCGCCGACAGCGACTTGCACGGCCTCACCCTTCATGCGCTGGGCGCCGAGCACGCCCGGAACCTCGAGCAGGTAGGGGATGTGTTCGGTGTCGTAGACTTCATGGAACAGGTCTTCGTGATCGGGATCGACATCCATCGATACGACAAAGAGGTAGGGCGCGGTGATCGGCATTGTGGTCTCCTCCTACGCTCATCACCGCTGGGAAAGGCGGTGACGTCAAGCGTCCGATCGCAACCCTTTCGAGGTATGGTGCAACCGTCAAGGCAGCTCGCCCCCCTCAATTCTCCGGATCAAAGGGTGAAGCGCATTCTCGGGAACCCAACCTTGGCTTCCTGGCCGCTGAACCCCGGCCGCCAGTCGGTGTCGGTGCGCACGCAATTCGTTGCCTTGCCGCTCATGTTCTTGACGTCTGAGTGCCTTTGCATGAAGCGAAGGCCGGTCAGAACGCGCGTTCCACCGACATCGACGAAGCCTGCCTGCATGACCTGGTCGTTGTAGCGCGCAGCGGCAGCTGTGTTGCTCTGCACCCCCCAAGCGCCGCAAACTGCCGTCTTTCCCGCGTCCTCGAACACCTTGGCAAAGACGTAGATAGTCGGGCCAGAGGCCCAGCTAACCCCTCCTACCGAGTAGCTCCGGTCTAACGTTTGACTAGGCATTGGCACACTGGCCGAGCAAGCGGTCAACATCGCCACAGTGGCGATAAAAACAAAAGAAATCTTCCTATACGTGTTCACGAGAAAACCTGCTTCTATGCATCTGTGAAATTCGATGATGAATTATTTGTCCGCATTTGCAGCCGGGGTCAATATCTGCGAAGACGTAAGTCCCCCCAAGGCCTTTAGGGATTGGTGTCTTGACACGTCCTAGCTTCACCGTCGGGATCGAGGAAGAATACCTGATCGTCGACTGCGAGACCCGCGATCTTGTCCGCAAGTCCGATCCTGCATTCCTTGCAAGGTGCTCGGAGCTGACGGGTGAGCGATCGACCGAGGAGTTCCTGCAGTGTCAGGTCGAGGTAGGCACGCGGCCGCATGCCACGGTGCCGGAGGCGCAGGCGGACCTTGCGGAGCTGCGCCAGAGCATCGCCGACGCCGCGGCGGAATTCGGCTATGCCCCGATCGCGGCGTCGACCCACCCGTTCGCCCAATGGCGTGAACAGGAACACACCCACAAGCCACGCTATGAGCAGCTCAGCCATGACCTTGGTCTTGCGGTGCGGCGCCTTCTGATCTGCGGCTGCCATGTGCACGTCGGGATCGAGGACGAAGACCTGCGGATCGATCTGATGAATCAGGCGGCTTACTTCCTGCCGCATCTCCTGGCGCTGTCCTGTTCCTCCCCCTACTGGGAGGGTGAGGACACCGGGCTTGCCTCGTACCGCCTGACGGTTTTCGACGCGCTTCCCAGGACGGGCCTGCCGGATCCAATGGCGTCGTATGGCGAGTACCAGCGGCTGGTTGCAGCGCTCGTCGATGCGGGTTGCCTGGAGGATGCGACGAAGATCTGGTGGGACATCCGCCCCTCGGACAAGTTCCCGACGCTGGAGCAGCGGGTGACGGATGTCTGCTCGACGGCCGGGGATGCTGCCGTGATCGCGGCGACGTTCCAGGGGCTGCTGGCGTATCTCTACCGGCTCCGGACGCAGAACCTGCGCTGGCGGCTCTACCCGGGGCTCCTGATCAACGAGAACCGCTGGCAGGCGCAGCGCCATGGGTTGGCCGGCGAGATGGTCGACCACGGCAAGCGGTGCATGGTCCCGGCGGCCGATCTGATCGAGGAGATCATCGCGCTGGTGAGCGGCGAGGCCGAGGCGCTGGGCTCGGCCGAGGTGCTGGGCGGGGCCCGCCGGATCGCCGAACGCGGGACCTCGGCGACGCGTCAAAGGGCGGTCTATGCGGCCTCGCGGGAGGCAGGGGCGACTACCGAAGAGGCGCTGGTTGCTGTCGTGGACATGCTGATCGGAGACTTCACTGCGTGACTGGCCCGGGGGTCGCCCGAGGGAACAAAGCTTCGATTGGGGCAGCCCGAAGGCTGCCCCAGAAGGCGATCAAACCGGATCAGGTGCCGTGGGTGGAATTGATCAGCGCAAAGGCGATCTGATCGTATCTGTCCAGACCCGAGAGCCGGCCATAGCCCGACCATGTCTTGACGGTCGTGCCGACGTTCAGCGCGAAGGCACACTTCTCGTGCGATCCCAGCATCTGCGCGAATGTCTGGGGATCCGACGCGGGTGCGGACACGGACGAGCCGTGGTTGGTCGTGCCCGTCTGCACCGTCGTCGTGCCCGGCTCCAGCCCGCGCTTGTACCACAGCCGCCAGCTGCGCATCGCGATCTCGTCCTGACAATAAGCGCGGAAGTTCGCGGTGAACGCGGTATCGCCCGGCATCTCCACGAACTGGCAGAGCTCGGACATCGGATCCGTCGGGTTGATCGCGGTGATGTCCGATACCGCCGGGCGGTTGTCATAGCGCACCACGTGGCTGAGCACGGTATAGGGCTGGACAGGCCGTGGCCCCGACGGGCGCCGGAACACGAACCGGAAATCGGCCTGCGTATGCCCGGCCGAGTTGTCCAGGGCACCTGTCGGCACGATCCGGTCCGAAGATGTCGGCCCGGTGTATAGCTCCAGCGTCATCACCAGGCTGCCGTGGATCGGGAACCCGTTGATCGCGCCGGTGTTCAGCCGGATGTGCAGCCGTTCGGTGATCCAGTCGTGGCTCTCGAACGGGATCTTGTAGAACGACGCATCGCTGGGATCGTTCAGCGTGTACGGCAGTTCCTCGGTGCCCTGGTCGTATTTCCAGGTGATCGGGTTGGACATGTACCGGATCGGGCCGAAGCGCGTGCCCCCGGCGCTGATCTGCTGGACGGCGACCCGGTAGTGGGACGCCCCAATGTCCTGCAGGCTGTCGGGGAAGAAGACGTGCATGTCCAAGGTGCCGCCCCAGGGAGAGTCGTCGGACAGGCTGCCCGGACGGTCGTCGTTGATCGGGCCGCCCCCGACCAGGCCCGTCTTGCCGTCCGGTGTCATGACAACCGGTGTCGCCCCGGACTGGTCGTGCTCGCGCATGAGCCACGAGGGCGTCAGGCCGATTTCCGACAGGAAGACGTGGCGCACCCCGTGTTCGTGATCCGGCGGAAGCTCGTCGCAATCCCGCGCCCAGGGCAGGTAGGTGGTCAGCTCGATCTCATCGCCCGGGTGGAACCAGGTGTTCGTCGTCAGACCATTGTAGATCACCGTCTCGATGCCGCCGATGTTCTGGGTGACGCGGAAGGCATACTCGACATGGCAGTTCGGCTTCAAAATGACGGGTATGTTGCGCCAGCAGATGTTGAAGGCACCGCCCGGGCCCAGGCTGCCCTCGGCGACCTGCACGGCGGGCGAGCAGTTCCAGACAAACGTCGTCAGCCACGGACGCTGCAGAATGTAGGCCTCGGCTTCGGGAGGTGCTGCCTTCGAGAGGAACGCAAGATCTGCCTCGGCATTCTGGGCCAGAGGGTCCAGCGCCCCGTCGCGGAAGAACGCCACCTCTTCGATCGGCAGCGGATCGGGCAGCGGGATCGGGCCCAGATCGGGGATCCGAGGGATCTTCGGCAGCCGCTCGACGATGTTCTTGAGCCGCTCGCACAGCTCGAGGATCTGGCTCGGCGCGATCCGGAAGACACGGCAGCACGTCCGGCGGTAGACTTCGACCGTCCCGTTGCAGACAGGCTTGCAGCGCGGCAGAACCGGCACGGCGACGAGGTCGGCGTCGATCTGCGGGCGTGCGGCCTCGGAGATGGTTGCCGTCGACGCGACCAACCGGTGGTCGGCGACGACGCGGTCCGCCTGGAGCCGCTGAAAGAACGGCCACCACTGACATTTGCGCATTTTGCCCGAGACGCAGGTCGTGAAGGGGAACAGCGGCCTCCAGAGATCCGGGCTCAGCGTGAGCTGGCCGTTGTCCTGGACAAGACCGACCAGCTGTTCGGGCGACAGCTTGGTCGCCGCCCGCATGGCGTCGGCACCGAGCTTGGCCTCCGCCGGTACAAGGGCAACACTCGCCGCCTTGTTGATCATTTCGGGATCGAGGCGAACCTCGCCGCCGTCCTTCTCGACGATGCGGTCCAGCTCCTTCCCATCGCGATCTTGGAAGACAAAGGCGATGGGCCCCTGATCGGGCTCGTCCCCCTTGTCGAGCATGCGCAAACTGACCGAAAGCGGTTCGCGAAGATCTTTGATATTCATGACATCCCCCTTTGATTGAGTCGCTCGCGGCGCGATTCAACCAGAGGTCCCTGGTGCATGCTGTGGGCCGAGGCATAGACAGCGAGCCGCCAATGTGATCTCCCGGTCTCATGCACCGGGTCATAACGGTGCCGTTGCAGCAGCCAGCGGCCGTCAGTCGGTCAACGTGGGAGTGGTGGTTGCGGCTGGCAGAACAGGCGCGTAGAGCGCTCGGCGATCGGTCTCAGTCCGGCGTTGGAAGAGGCGGGAGCCGCTGTTCGACCGGCGATGACTGAATGATCGATGTGTTCGTCATCGCATAGGGCACGATCATATCGATGATGCGCTCCATCTCCGCGATGGAGGCCAGGCTCGCCCGCGCGAGAAAGCAGTCCTCGCCCGTGATCCGGTCGCACTGCGTGATTTCCGGGATGCTCTGGATGATCTCCGCCACACGCTGCATCTCACCCGGGACGGGGCGCACGCGCAGCCAGACGGCGATGGGGAGACCGATAGCCTCGGCCGAGACGTTCGCGCTGTAGCCGGTTATGATCCCGGCTTCCTCCAGCCGCTTCACGCGCTCTGCCACGCTTGGCGAGGACAGCTTCACCTGCCGGGCCAGTTCCGCCGTGGTGGTGCGACCGTTTCCGATCAGCGTGAGCAGAATCGTTTCGTCGATCCGATCAAGCTTGCCGTTTTCATATCCAAGGCGTTTCATGATCCTGGCCTTAAGTGTTCAGGAGTAAGTTCTGGATGAGCTTACCTAACGCATATCATACGCCGGGAAAACCCTCCAAACTTGAATCAACAGGGGGGTCTCGCCATGACATCTGACACGCGTCTCGACCAGGTCGCTGGCGCCATCCCGCCGCACGCATGGTTCGGTGTCTCGGCAGTCTTTCACTACCTCGGGCCATCGTTTGCGGTGCTTCTGTTCCCGATGGTCGGTGTTCTTGGCGTTGCCTGGTTTCGCATAGCTTCCGCCGCAATTGTCTTCGTGCCGATCACGAAACCATGGCGGACGTTTCGGAAGTCCACCAACCGGGAACGGATCCTGTTGCTTGCGCTGGGTGGGTGTCTGGCAGTGATGAACAGCGCGTTCTATCTGGCGCTCGATCGGCTGCCGATCGCTCTTGTCGCGGCCATCGAGTTTGTCGGCACGATCGCCATCGCGCTCTGGGGGCTGCGCACGGGTCGCAACCTCATCGCCTTGGCAGTCGCGATCATTGGTGTCGCGCTGTTGATCGACGTGCCATCGCTGCTCGCCGCCGATGGCGCTGCGTTGAATTCGGATCTGGTAGGGCTGTTCTGGGCGCTCCTGAACGGCGCGCTCTTCGTTCTCTACATCGTTCTGGGCCACAAGATCTCCGAAGGTGGCGCATCCGGTGGGGTGGAGCGACTAGGCGCCGCAATGACCGCTGCGTTCATTTTCGTGATGCCGATCGGCTTCCTTCAGGCGCTCGAGGCCTGTGGCGCGCCGCTGCTTGTCCTTGCAGGGATCGGTGTGGGCATCTGCTCGTCGGTCATCCCTTATGTTTGCGATCAGCTTGCGATGTCGCGTCTGCCACGCGCCAGCTTCGCGTTCCTGTTGGCCCTCCTGCCCGCAACCGCCACCATCATTGGCGTCATCGTCCTGCGGCAAATCCCAAGCGCGGTAGATGTATTCGGCGTTGCTCTGGTGATGGTCGGGGTTGCCGTCCACCGCCTTGCGCCGATGCCGAACGTAGCCGGGACATCTCCACAGGATGGCAGGACGTGAGCGTTGGGTCCCGGGTGTCCTGCAGCCGGACGCCAGACGGTCTCAGCCTGTGGGCCCAAAAGTTTCGGCATGAATGTGCTGGGCGGGGACGCCCGCGGCCTCCAACCCCGTGCGGATATCGGCCAGGAACCGGGCAGGCCCGCAGAGCATGTAGCGCGCGTCCGGGCCCGCGTTCAGATCCAGCAGCGTTTGTGCGCTGACGCGCCCTGTGCCGTGAAAATCCGTGCCCGGTTCATCGGCCTCCGCGGGTTGAGAATAGCGCACATGCGCGCTGAGGTTTGGGCGGGAGGCAACGAGCGCCTCGACCTCGGCTTTCAGCGCGTGGTGGGCGCCGTTGCGGGCACCGTGCACGAACCAGACCGGGCGATCCGTGTCGCCGTCAGCCGCCGCGTGCAGCATCGACAGCATGGGCGTGAGGCCGACACCCGCGCTCACGAGCACCAGCGGGCACGCGCTGCACGGCACGACGAAGTCACCGGACGGTCTTCTGGCGCGAATGCGATCGCCCGCCCGGACCGTGTCGTGCAGGAACCGCGACGCAAGCCCACGGGCCTCGCGCTTGATGCTGAGGCGATAGGTGCCGCCGCTGGGGGCGCCCGACAGGGAATAGCTGCGCCGCACGCGGCCGCGCTGGCCGGGAATGTCCAGCTCGACCGGCAAGTGCTGGCCCGCCTCGAAAGGCTCCAGCGGGGTGCCGTCGGCCGCCGCCAGATGGAACGAGGTGATGCCTTCGGATTCCACTACCTTGCCCGTGACGACCAGCTCCCTGACCTCCGTGTCGTCGCGCGACCAGCGCAGGGAGAGGGCGGCGGGGCGGTCCACCACCGCCTCGATCGTCACGTCGATCACCCGAAGCGCGTCGGCGTCGTGGCTGTCCCGCGCGTCCCAGTCAATCGTGGCGTGGCCGGTGATGTGCAACAGGCCGCCGGTCTCGAAGTCCACGACGACAAGGCCGATCCGCGGGTTCTCGAGGATGTTGCCGATGGTGTTGAAGAAGTTGTTCCCGGCGTAGTCCGGGATGCGCAGGCGTGTGGCGTCCGGGACCGCGACAAAACCGGGTTCGCCGCCACGGTGCGAGGCATCGAAACCGTTCGAGGCATGTGCCTCCCGGCCGTGGTGCCCCGTCCCGATGAACAGCGTGTCTGCCGCGCGGATGCGGGCGATCTGATCGTCGGTCAGCGTGGTGGAGCGGGCAGCGTCCGGTACCTTCCCACCAGCCACGCGCTGCCACGCGCGCTCGTGGATGTACTGCGGGCAGTTGCCAAAACTCTGCTGGATATCAATGGCATAGCCCTTGCCCTCCGGGCGGAAGACGCCGCTCAGTCGGTTGCGGCGACGGCTGGCTAGCTCGATCCCGAGGAGCCCGATGTCGGTGCCGCGGGTCAGGGCAGCGGCAAGGGGATCCTGCGCGTCAGGGGCCGCGCCGACCGTCAGGGTCCGGGCATCCGGCGAGCGGACGAACCCGTCGGGACCATCCAGCAGCGTGACCCAATGCCGACCGGCCTCGTCCGCCCCGGCCAGCACCAGAAAAGGCAGGTTGGCGAAGAAATCCCGGTGCTGATCCGGCATGAACGGGCGGATGAATCCCGCGACCCGGTCCGGGACATCGGTCGCGCCGGCGTGCGCCTGGGCCCTCAACTCACCCGCGTGAAAGGGGTTGGCAACGTCTGGCATGGTCCTGTCCTCCGTGTGACCGGGTTGCTGGTTCTTGTTCAGGCGACGTCGGGGATCGGGGATCTGGCCATGCCCACGAACTTGGGCTGTGCCTCGACACGCTCCAGCCAGGCGGTGATCTTGGGATAGGCATCCAGGCTGACACCACCCTCGGGCGCGTGGGCGATGTAGCTGTAGGCTGCCACATCGGCCAGGGTGAGGCGGTCGGCCACCAGGAAGGACCTGCCGTCGAGGTGGGCGTCCATCACCTTGAACAGGGCATGCGCCTTGGCCTTGGCCGTCTCGTGGTCCAGCGGCACACCGAAGACCGTCACCAATCGCGCGGCACAGGGACCTGAGGCGATCTCGCCCGCGGCAATCGACAGCCAGCGCTGCACCTCGGCTTTCTCGTGCGGCGTGTGCCCGGACCAGCCGTCACCGCTGGCGTAGGTCTCGGCCAGGTAGGTGATGATCGCGTTACTGTCGGACAGCGTCACGCCGTTGTCGTCGATCGCAGGCACCTGCCCCAGCGGGCTGATCCGGAGGTAGTCGGCCGCCTTGTGCGCCCCGTTGGCCATGTCCAGATCGATGGTCTCATAGGGCAGATCCAGGAACGACAGCATCAGCTCGACACGGTGACAATGGCCGGATTTGGGGTTGCGGTAGAGTTTCACAGGCAAGGTCATGGCAGAGGTCCTTTCTCAGAAGCCGAAATCGCTCAGGGAGGGGTGATCGTCGGGGCGACGGCCGAGCGGCCAGCGGAACTTGCGGTCTGCCTCGGCGATCGGATGCTCGTTGATGCTGGCATGGCGGTGCGCCATGAGGCCGGCCGCGTCGAACTCCCAGTTCTCGTTGCCGTAGGCGCGAAACCAGGTGCCGCTGTCATCGCGGTACTCATAGGCGTAGCGCACGGCGATGCGGGTGCCGTCAAACGCCCAGAGCTCCTTGATCAGCCGGTAGTCCAGTTCCCTGGCCCACTTCCGGGTCAGGAAGTCCGTGATCTCCGTCCGGCCCCGGATGAACTCGGCGCGGTTACGCCATGCGCTGTCGGGCGTGTAGGCGAGCGCAACCCTGTCGGGGTCGCGGCTGTTCCAGCCGTCTTCCGCAAGGCGCACCTTCTCGGCGGCGGTCCGGGTGTTGAAGGGCGGCACGGGGTGGCGGGGTTCTTCGGCTGAGGTGGGGTGGGGCATGGTGCGTTCCAGTGGTCCAGGCGTTGGTGTCGACCCCCCTTGGGCCGTGCCATGGATCTAGATTGCAACGATCAGCGAATGAATATACGGATATCGAAAGACATTGCTTTTCTAAATGATGGTAATGAGGCCCATGGATCGCTTGCAAAGCCTCGAGGTTTTCGTCGCCGTGGCCGAGGCCGAGAGCTTCGCCGCGGGCGCCCGGGCCGTTGGCCTGAGCGCACCTTCGGCGACGCGCGGCGTCAACGCGCTGGAAGACCGCCTGGGCGCGCGGCTCTTCACGCGCACGACGCGGCGGGTGCGGCTCACGGATGTGGGCAAGGTCTATCTGGAGGATGCGCGGCACATCCTCGCCCAGTTGCAAGCGGCGGATGATGCCGCGGCCGGTGCTGCGACAAACCCGGTGGGCCAGTTGCGCATCACCTGTTCCAACGAGTTCGGGCGCATCTACGTGACCCCGATCCTGACCGATTTTCTGGATACCTACCCGGATGTGACCAGCGACGTGCTGTTGGTCGACCGGATCGTGAACATGGTGGAGGAAGGCTTCGACGTAGCTGTCCGGATCGGCCCGCTGCCCTCATCCGGGCTGTCGGCCGTCCGTGTCGGGCATGTGCGGCGGATCGTCTGTGGCGCGCCCGGCTACTTCGAGCGGTACGGCATCCCCCAAGTGCCCGCCGATCTGGCCGAACATCAGATTGTCTCAGCCGCCCCGGTCAGCCCGGTGCCGGACTGGCGCTTTGGCCGAGACATGACCGAGGCCGTGCGGATCAGGCCGCGCCTCACCCTCAGCAGCGCGGCGGCGGCCATTGCCGTGGCACGGCAAGGCTGGGGTCTGGTGCGGGTTCTGTCCTACCAGGTCGGGCCGGATCTGTCGGATGGCACGCTGCAGTCCGTGCTTGAAGGGTACGAACCCGACCCGCTGCCCATCCACCTTGTCCATGTCGAGGGGCGTCGCGCGCCGGCCAAGGTCCGCTCGTTCGTCGACTTCGCAAAGACCCGGTTGCGTGCTGTCTCGGTGTTGAACTGACGACGCTCGCCAACAGCAGGATGCTGGGCCTCAGCGCTGGCACTTCGAGCAGTAGAACGTCGACCGACCCGACTGCACGATCCGCAGGATGCGGCCCCGGCAGCCATCACGCCGGCAGGGCTCGCCCGCGCGCCCATAGGCCCGGAACGTATGCTGGAAGTAGCCGAGCTCGCCATCCGCCCGGCGGTAGTCGCGGAGCGAAGATCCCCCGGCCTCTATCGCCTCGCTCAGCGTCGCGACGATCTCGGCGACCAGGCGGTCCACACGCGGGCGCGAGATCGAGGCCGCGATCCGCCTGGGATGGATCCCGGCCCGATGCAGCGCCTCGCAGACGTAGATATTGCCGAGCCCCGCCACCGTGCGCTGGTCCAGCAGCACCGACTTGACCGGGGACTGGCGCGCCGCAAACGCGCCCGCCAGCGCGGCCCCGTGGAAGCTGTTGCTCAGGGGTTCCGGCCCCAGCCCCGCCAGATGCGGATGCGCGCCAAGCTCCTCCGTCGGCCAGAGGTCCATGGCCCCGAACCGGCGCACATCGTTGTAGGTGACCATCGTGCCCGCGTCCGTTCGCACCACCACATGGTCATGGACCGGATGGCGCCCGGGGTCGTGCACGAATTGCCCCGGCGTGTGTCCCTCGGCACCGCCCTCGATCAGCAAACGCCCCGACATGCCCAGATGGATCATCCAGGTCTCGTCACCGTCCAGGGCGATCAGGATCCACTTCGAGCGCCGGGTCAGCCCAAGCACCCGCCGTCCGGTCAGCCGCGCCGCCATACGCTCGGGCAGGGGCCAGCGCAGATCGGCGCGCCGCTGCTCGACCTCGGCCAGCCGATGCCCGGCCAGCACGGGCTCCAGCCCGCGGCGCACGGTTTCGACCTCGGGCAACTCGGGCACGGGCACTTCCCCCAATCGCGCCGCAAACACGGCAATTGACGCTTACGTGAGCGTTCTTTCAGGTCCCTTCCGATCAGGCAATGGGTCGCCATGTTTCCGCCAGACGGAAATCGAAACCCAGGAGAACCAGATGTCAGCCGCAGCCATACCCACCCGCCAGGCCGCCTTCCCCGAGATCAGCCTGCACACGCTTGTCACCATTCTCTTCGCCGGTGCGGCGGCCACGGTCGCCTTCGACTTCTTCGGCCAGGTGCTGAGCCCGCTTCTGAAGTCCGTCGCCTCGCCGCTGCTGGGCGCCAAGCTCGCCCCGGTGGGCCTCGCGCAAGGGGTGCTGGCCACGATCACCGGCGTTCCGGGCAAGGAGCTCTCGGCGTTGGGCCTGCCCTACGGTCTGCACATCATGACCGGTATGATCGCCTATCCGATGGGCTGGCTGCTGGTCGCGCGTCCCGCCTGGAAGACCTTTGCGCCCACGGTGCACTGGACCGTTCCGGCGGCAATCTACGGGGTCGGCCTGTGGGTGCTCGCACTCTTCATCATGGCGCACCTGGTGGTCGGCATGCCCGCCTTCCTTGGCTTCACCAGCATCACTTGGGTCGCGCTCTGGGGCCACATCCTCTTTGCCCTGGTCGCGGCCGGCATCATTGAAGCACGGCTCCCAGCGGCAAAAAGTTGACAGCTGTCAACTTCGCTACCGAAAGATTACACTGATCATGGGGAGGGCGGGTCCGGAGAGGGGTCCGCCCTCTCGGCCACTCTGCCGCAGGACGGGCGGTTTCCCTTTTCGCGTCTGGCGCTATGCTCCGCGCCATGAGCGACGACCGCACCACCCACTTCGGTTTCGAAGAAATCCCCGAGGATCAGAAGGCCGACCGCGTGCACGGTGTCTTCTCCTCGGTCGCGGCGCGCTACGATCTGATGAACGATCTGATGTCGGGCGGGGTCCATCGGATCTGGAAGACGGCGCTGATCGACTGGCTGGCGCCGCGGGCCGGGATGAAGCTGCTCGATGTCGCGGGCGGCACCGGGGACATCGCGTTCCGGTTTGTCGACCGGGTGCGCGGCGATGGGCAGGCGACCGTCTGCGACATGACCCAGGCCATGCTGGACGAAGGCGAGCGGCGGGCCGACAAGCGGGGCATCTATGCGGTCGACTGGATCTGCGGCGATGCCATGCAGCTGCCGTTTCCCGACCGCAGCTTCGACGCCTACACGATTGCTTTCGGGATTCGGAACGTCACCCGCATCGAGAGCGCGCTGGCCGAGGCCTACCGCGTGCTGCGCCCGGGCGGGCGGTTCATGTGCCTCGAGTTCAGCCAGATCCCTCTGCCAGCTCTGCAGTGGGCCTATGATCGCTACTCGTTCAACGTGATCCCGCCGATGGGTCAGGCGATCACGGGCGACCGCGAGAGCTACCAGTACCTTGTCGAATCAATCCGCCGCTTTCCCGATCAGGAGACGTTCGCCGACATGCTTCGCGCGGCGGGCTTCGGGCAGGTCAGCTACCGCAACCTTTCGTTCGGGATCGCGGCAATGCATTCCGGTTGGCGGTTGTGAGCTTCCTCCGCGCTCCCGAGCACCTTTGGACGCTGTTGCGAACCGGTGCGACGTTCGAGCGGACGGGCGCGATGCGCGAGATCCTCGATTCGTTCGGGGTGCACGGCTGGCCGAGGTTTGTCTTGCGGGCGATCGCCCGGCCTGTCGGGCTGTTTGGACGACGGGGGGATGCCTCCCTGCCGCCCATTGCGCGGGCAATCCAGGCGATGGGGCCGGCATATGTGAAGTTCGGCCAGATCC
Source organism: Pseudomonadota bacterium (assembly GCA_039033215.1). GTDB lineage: Bacteria > Pseudomonadota > Alphaproteobacteria > Rhodobacterales > Rhodobacteraceae > Thermohalobaculum. The sequence continues at coordinate 38,833 of JBCCDA010000010.1, forward strand.
TGTCGACCCGTCGCGACATCGTGGGCGACGAGATGGTCGCGCAGTTGCGCTACCTGCAGGACCGGCTGCCGCCGTTTCCGAATGAGGAGGCGCGCGCCGAGATCGAATCGGAGCTTGGCGCGGACATCTGGGAGAAGATCACTCAGTTCGGCGACCCGGTGGGCGCGGCCTCAATTGCTCAGGTGCATCCGGCGGTCTGGGCCCCAACCGGGGAGCGCGTGGCCGTCAAGGTGCTGCGCCCTGGCGTGCGGGCCAAGTTTTCCCGCGATATCGGCGCTTTCTATTTTATCGCCGGGCTGATCGAGTGGTTGGTGCCGATGTCGCGGCGTCTGCGCCCCAAGGCCATCATCTCGCACTTCGAGAGCGTGGTGCGGGCCGAACTGGACCTGCGCCTCGAAGCCGCCGCCGCTTCCGAGTACGCCGAGAACACCCAGGGCGACCCGAAGCTGCGTATACCTTATGTGCAGTGGGAGGGCACCGCGCGGCGCGTCATGACGCTGCAATGGGTCGAAGGCACGATGATGGAGCCGGGGCCCGTGGCCGAGGCGGGGTTCAACCTGTCCGAGGTCGCGACCCATGTGATGCAGACCTTCCTGCGTCATGCGCTGCGTGACGGCTTCTTCCATGCCGACATGCACCAGGGGAACCTGCGCCTCGCCCCGAACGGCGATCTGATCCTGATAGACTTCGGGATCATGGGGCGCCTCGATCCCATGACACGGCGCCACTATGCCGAGATCCTGCACGGGTTTCTCACGCGCAACTATCTGCGCGTCGCCGAGGTGCACTTCGAAGCAGGCTATGTGCCGCCCGACCGCAACGTGATGCTGTTTGCCCAGGCGCTGCGCGCGATCGGTGAGCCCATCTTCGATCAGGACGCCAGCAACATCTCGATGGCCAAGGTTCTGGCCTATCTGCTGGAGACGACCGAGCGGTTCGGGATGGCGACAAGGACCGAGCTGATCCTGCTCCAACGCACCATGGTGGTGGTCGAAGGCGTCACCCGGACGCTCGATCCGAACGCCAACATCTTCAACGCGGCCAAGCCGGTGGTCGAGGAGTACATTCTCCGCAACCTCGGACCTGCTGCGCTGGCGCGCGATGCGGCCGAAACCGTTAAGGTGCTCAGCCGGCTGGGGCCCCGTATGCCGGGTCTTGCCGCTGAGGTGCTGATGCTGGCGGAGGAGGCCCGGGTCCGGCGGGCCCGGCCAGCCCCCCCGCCCCAGAAACCTCGCCGCCCGTGGCGGTGGCTGCTTCTGGGGACGCTGCTGGGAGCCGGCTTGGTCATGTTGGCACAGATGGTCTTCTTCTGATCTGCGCCCGGGGCCTCAGGCGTTCTGGCGGATGGCTCCGATCGGCATATGCCCGGAGGGCAGGGGATCGATCTTGGGCATCTCTTGCTTGGGTGCAGGGCGGCGGTAGATCTGCAGATCGTACTGGCCTTTCGTGATCTTGGCGCGGCTTGCCAGTCGGTCGCTCTTCTGCTGGGAGATCTCCCAGAGGCACGCGACCAGGTCGCCGTCCTTCTCGTCGCTACGCTCGCCGATGATGTCGGCGGGCCAGCCGCAGGCGGCGAAGACGCGGGCGTAGTGAGCGAATGTGATGCCGCAGTAGAACTCGAGACCTGATCGCAGACCAAGCTCGCAACCCGCCCACATCAGGGCAGCAGCGTTCTTGACGCTGTCACGGCCGCGGTCGGCGATGAAGAAGCGGGTGCATTCCCAGATCAGCGGGCTTTCGATCTGCACGCCGTCGGTCATGTCCGAGAAATGGTCCGCGATCATCGTCGGTCCCGTCGTCGGCATCAACCGTGTCGAGCCAACATGGCGACCATCGTCATCGCGCAGGATCAGGTAGAGCGGATTCATGAGATCGTACTGATCGATCTCGCGGCCCATCGGGTCTACGTCCAGGTCCCAACCGTAGTCGTCCGCGAACTGGGCACGCCGGTCGCGAAACATCTGGTTGGCCAGGCCGGGGAAGTCGAAGAGGTCGTCGCCGTAGACGAGGTTAAACATGATCGTTCGCTCCATCGTGTCTGATGGAGACGCTGGATACGGCCCTGTGGTTAACAATTAGTTCAAATTGAAAGTATTAGTTCGGCGGTATGAGCCCTCGGTGAGCCGCAAGTGCCACGGCGTGTGGTATGTTGAGCGCGCCAAGCTTGTGCCGCGCGCTGTCGATGTAGACCCGGAACGTGTTCTCCGAAATGCCCAGCCGCTCGGCGGCCTGGCCACGGCTCAACCCATCCGCGATGAGCCTGACGGCATCCCGTTCGCGGTTCGAGAGCGGCCGGGATTTGTTGACGTGCTCAAGCCCGTTTATCCGGAGCACCTGCTGGTGTGTGAAATGGGCGAGCAGCATCATGTCGGTCCTGTTCTCGTCCAGGAACGTGTGCCAGTTGTCGGTCGGGCAGGTCTTGTTGATGTTGAAAATCGCGAACTGACCGCCGGGACCACGGACCGGAACGGAGTAGCCCTGGTTCCCGATGCCGAAGTCTGCTGCTTCGTCGAAGAAGGTGCTGCCCTCGTTCCAGTTGATTTCCGACCAGTCGACCGGATCGAACCGTTGCGTGGCTTCCAGCAGCACGGGATCAGATTGCGTGAAGTTCGCTTCGATGTAGCGCGCCATCCAGTCGGCAGAGTAGGACATGGCAGCGACCATGCGACCGCCGTGTCGCAGCTGGCCGTCGACCTGCGGCAGACTGCCGACGAAGTAGTCGTCCCGCGAGCGGGCGTCGAGACCCAGCGAACGGGCATAGTAGCAAACGTGGTCAACGTCGTAGACGTCTCTGACGGCGTCAATGATACCGCCGAATTCCGAAAGGTTCGGCAGACTCTGCAGTCGGTCCAGTATCGTGTTGAGGCGTTCTGACATCAACCTTGCCGAGATCTGACATCTCATCATTGTGTTGTTCGTTCGCGGCGACCAGTATCGCGATATCCATCTCTTCTGCCAGAGCGACCATGCCACTCTTGGCGGCCATGTCCCGGATCGAGACAAGAACGGTAACAAACCAGTCGTGCATCAGTCTTCTCCTGCAAACTTGGTTAACGGATCGTTACTAACCGGACCAAACCGTCTCAAATTTTACCCCCAGCAGGAATTCGCCAATCCTGTCTCCCCATAAACTGCGAGGGTAAGGCCGCCTTTGGGCCGGCTTGCGCAGGAATTCCCCCTTGCGCAGGCAGGCGGCGCTGAACTACACGCCACCTATGGGATTTGTGGCAAACCGCCCCGACGGGTGGAGGAAGACGCAAACGTGCACGCCAAGCGCATCCTTCTGATCATAGGCGGCGGGATTGCGGCCTATAAGAGCCTCGAACTCATCCGTCTGATCACCAAGGCCGGGGGCGCTGTCACACCGGTGCTGACCCGGGCCGGGAGCGAGTTTGTGACCCCGCTGAGCGTCGCCGGGCTTGCCGGTGAGCAAGCGCACACGGAGTTGTTCGATCTGACCCAGGAAGCCCAGATGGGGCATATCCAGCTCTCCAGGGTGGCAGATCTTGTGGTGGTGGCGCCGGCGACGGCTGATCTGATGTCCAAGATGGCGCAGGGTTCGGCCGATGATCTGGCCTCGACCTTGCTGCTGGCGACGGATACCCCGGTACTGGTCGCCCCGGCAATGAACGTGCGCATGTGGGACCATCCGGCGACCCAGCGCAACCTTGCTACGCTTCGGTCGGACGGCGTCTCGGTGGTCGGTCCTAACGAGGGTGACATGGCCTGCGGCGAGCACGGTCCAGGCCGCATGGCCGAGCCGCTGGAGATCCTCGCGGCGATCGAAGCCCGGCTTGGGGTCGGGGGTCCGCTGGCGGGCCAGCGGGTGATCGTGACCTCCGGGCCGACGCACGAGCCCATCGATCCGGTGCGCTACATTGCGAATCGCTCCTCTGGCACGCAAGGAGCCGCAATTGCTGCGAGTCTGAAGGATCTTGGCGCCGATGTGGTCCTGATCTCAGGGCCGGTGACAGCCCCGCTGCCAGACGGCGTGACGATCCAACGGGTCGAAACCGCCGAGGAGATGCTTGCGGCTGTTCGCGGCGCCCTCCCGGCGCAGGCCGCCGTTTTTGCCGCAGCGGTCGCGGACTGGAAGGTTGCCTCGTCCGCAGTCTCGAAGATCAAGAAACAACCCGGTGCAACACCGCCAGCGCTCGAGATGGCGGAGAACCCAGACATCCTGGCGACCGTGGCGCAGATGCCGGCCGGCCAACGCCCGGCACTCGTGATTGGCTTCGCGGCCGAGACCGACGATGTCGTCGCGAACGCGATCGCCAAACGCCAGCGCAAGGGATGCGATTGGATCGTCGCCAATGATGTGAGCCCTGAGACAGGGATCATGGGGGGCGCAGAGAACGCCGTCACGCTGATCACTGCGGACGGAACCGAACCGTGGCCCAGAGCCTCCAAAGCTGACGTTGCCGCACATTTGGCGGGCCGCATCGCTGACGCCTTGAACCGGGAGAGCATGGCATGATGCTGCGTATCAGGCGCCTTGACGGCTACGATGCTGCGCTGCCCCTGCCAAGCTACGAGACCGTGGGTGCCGCGGGCATGGATCTACGGGCCTGCCTTGCCCTCCAAGACCGCCCGCAGGGGCTGAAACTGCCGTCTCTGGGGCGGGTCATGGTGCCGACGGGGCTTGCCATCGCGCTACCGGAAGACTTCGAGGCACAGGTACGCCCGCGTTCCGGCCTGGCCGCGCGGCATGGGATCACCGTCTTGAACAGCCCCGGCACGATAGATGCAGATTACCGCGGCGAGATCTGTGTGCTGCTGGTCAACCTCGGGCCGCAGACCTTCACGATCGATCATGGCGAGCGCATCGCTCAGATGGTCATCGCACCCGTCACCCAGGCACACATCAACGAAGTGGCAGTGCTGGATGACACGGCGCGCGGTGCGGGCGGTTTCGGCTCGACCGGTACAACGTGAGGTCAGCATGCTGAGATTGTCCCGCAAGACGATGCTGGCGCTCGAAGCCGTGCTGGATGTGGCCTACAATGCGCGGCCCGACCCGGTGCAGTCCAAGGACATCACGGGGCGGCAGGGCATCCCGCAGCGCTATCTCGAGCAGGTGATGCAGAGCCTTGTGCACAACGGAATCCTCAAGGGCGTCCGGGGACCGCGCGGCGGCTACATCCTGGCGCGTGAGCGGCGCAAGATAACGGTTGGCGACGTGGTGCGTGTGGTGGACCGGCTCGACGCGGAGTCCGAGAGCGACCCGATAAGCAAGGCCGAGCTTGGCGAGCAAGTGATCGCGCCGCTTTGGGAGGAGACACGATCGGTGGTGCTGGAGAAGCTCGACAAGATCACGATGGAGGATCTGTGCCGCCAGGCCCGCACCGAAGGTGTCTCGCCCGCGGCCAAGGACACGCCAGATTTTACCATCTAGGGCCGTCCACCAGAACACTGGCGATCCCGGGCGCGGGGAAGCCGGGCACAAGACGGGGGAGAACGCATGCATGAGGTGACGCCGCGCGGGCGTATCTACGACGACATCACTCAGACGATCGGCTCCACGCCCTTGGTGCGGTTATCTCGCCTTGCGAAGGCGCATGGCGTCACGGCCGAGATCCTGGGCAAGCTCGAGTTCTTCAACCCCATGGCCTCGGTCAAGGACCGGATCGGCGTCAGCATGATCGAGACCCTGGAGGCGTCGGGCCGGCTCAATCCGGGAGATACGCTGATCGAGCCGACGTCCGGCAACACGGGGATCGCGCTTGCCTTTGTCGCCGCCGCGAAAGGCTATCGTCTGATCCTGACGATGCCGGAGTCCATGTCGGTCGAGCGTCGCAAGATGCTGGCCATTCTGGGCGCGGAGCTTGTGCTGACGGATGCATCGCTCGGCATGAAGGGCGCCATCTCGAAGGCACAGCAACTGCACGCCGAGATCCCAAACTCCGTCATCCCCCAACAGTTCGAGAACCCGGCCAATCCTGCTGTCCACGTGGCCACGACAGCCGAGGAGATCTGGACCGACACCGGCGGGGTGATTGATGTCTTCGTCTCCGGTGTCGGGACCGGCGGCACCCTGACCGGCGTGGGCAGTGTGCTGAAGGATCGTCTGCCCGATGTCCAGATCGTCGCGGTCGAACCCGAGGACAGCCCGGTCCTGTCCGGAGGCGATCCCGGGCCACACAAGATCCAGGGGATCGGAGCGGGTTTCAAACCTGCGATCCTGGACACGGGCCTGATTGACGAGGTGCTGACGGTCGCCAACGCATCTGCCATCTCCTGGGCGCAGCAAGTCGCCCGCCACGAAGGGATCCCCATCGGCATTTCTTCGGGAGCTGCGATCGCCGCGGCCATGGAACTGGCCGACCGCCCAGGCATGGACGGCAAACGTATCCTCGCGATCTTGCCAAGTTTCGCCGAGCGCTACCTCTCAACGGCGTTGTTCGATGGAGTTGGCTGATGGTGATCGTGCTGGAGCTGGCGGGTTTAGCGACCTTCCTGCTTGTCGTCTGGGTTCTGTTCCGGGCGGCAAGCGCGCGGCCTGACGAGCGTGGCCTGCGCTACGCTGCCTGGGGTGCATTGGCAGCCTGGGTCGTGTTCACGATCTGGACGCTGGTAGATTTCGGTTACGTGCAGGAGAACGCCGGCAGCCTTGGCCTGAATGCGCTGATCGCAGCCGTCGTGATCGCCATCGTTCTCGGGTATCGGGCCTTGGTCGGGCGTCTGCGGGACGCCGCCGACAAGCGTTAGACCATCGTCGCTCAGCCGCTGGTCAGGGTCCGCCGCACACAGTCCTGCCAGACGGCGTACTTGGCGTCGCGCTGGCCCGCACTGAGGGCAGGCTCGAATCGCCGCTCCAGCGCCCAGGTATCGGCGAACTCGGCCATACCGGGGTAGACGCCCGCCTGCATCCCGGCCAGCCAGGCGGCCCCCAGGGCGGTTGTCTCGGTCTGCTGCGGCCGGTCAACGGGTGCGCCCAGGATGTCGGCCAGGAACTGCATCGCCCAGTCAGAGGCTGTCATGCCCCCGTCGACCCGCAAGCGCACATCCGAGATCCCGGGCCAGTCGCCGCGCATCGCCTCGATCAGGTCGCGGGTCTGGAAGCCCACGGCCTCGAGCGCCGCGCGGGCCATCTCCGCGGGACCGGTGTTGCGTGTCAGCCCGAAGAGTGCGCCTCGGCAGTCTGCGTCCCAGTATGGCGCACCCATGCCGACGAACGCCGGGACCAGGGTGACCTGCTGTTGGTCTTCCGCCTGCGCTGCAAGAGCGCCTGTCTCCTCAGCCGTCTCGATGATCTTCAGCCCATCGCGAAGCCATTGAACCGCAGAACCCGCCACGAAGATCGAGCCCTCCAGGGCGTACGTCGGTTTGCCATCCAGCTGGTATGCGACGGTCGTCAGCAGACGGTGCTTCGAGGTGACGGGCTCTGATCCGGTGTTCAGGACTGCGAAACACCCGGTGCCATAAGTCGACTTGATCATCCCTGGCTCGAAGCAGCCTTGGCCCACGGTCGCTGCCTGTTGATCGCCCGCGACACCGCAGATCGGGATCGCCTGGCCTAGGACATCGGCATCGGTCGTGCCGAACTGATCCGCCGAATCCATCACGCGCGGAAGGATGACACCCGGGACACGCAGGATCTCGCAAAGCTCCAGATCCCAGGCGCCGGCATGGATGTTGTAGAGCAGCGTGCGGGCCGCGTTCGTGGCGTCCGTTGCATGGACCTTGCCGCCCGTCAGGCGCCATATCAGCCAGCTGTCTACGGTTCCCGCCATGAGTTCGCCGTTCTCAGCCTTCTCACGCGCACCGTCGACGGTATCGAGGATCCAGGCGAATTTCGTGGCGGAGAAATAAGGGTCCAGCAGCAACCCCGTCCGGTCGGTGACAATTGCCTCGTGACCTGCAGCCCGGAGTTCTTGACAGCGGGCCGCAGTGCGACGGTCCTGCCAGACGATCGCATTGTGGATCGCCCGCCCCGTCCTGGGGTCCCAGATAATCGATGTCTCACGCTGGTTGGTGATGCCGATCGCGGCAGGGGGGCTGTCCATCGCACCGAGAACGTCGCGGCAGGTATCGACCACGCTCTGCCAGATCTCCTCGGGGTCATGCTCAACCCAGCCAGAGTTCGGGAAGATCTGCGGAAACTCCCGCTGAGCTGTCCTCACCACGCGCATGTTCCGGTCGAAGACGATGGCGCGGGTCGATGTCGTGCCCTGATCGATGGCAAGAATGAATTCACTCATGGACTGCCCCCCCTTTGGCCTGCGGCTTCTACGGCCTGTGGTACGACCTCGTCTCCAAGCGCCACGGAGCCTGGGAATACCACCTCGGCGGTGATCCCGCCATGGCCACGGACTGCGTTGAACCCGCCGTCGCCGAGCGCTTCTTCCATCCGGCTGCACGGCGCGCAAAGGCCTGTCCCGTGAAGGATCGCTGTACCGATGCGAAACGCTGACTTGCGCAGACCCAGCAGGTTGAGACCCGAGATTGCGATGTTGCGGCGGAGAACAGCAGGATCGATGGCCTCCGCATCAGCAAGTGCTGCGATGACGGGCAGGTGCTCCCACTGGATCAAGCTGACTGCGCGCTTGCCTGGGTTGGCGCGCCGGTCGCCTTCAAGTCCGGAGAGTGTGATGTTTGCGTCCTCGACGGCCCGGACTTGGGCTCTTCGGGCAGGGCGCAACCCGATCCAGCGTACGCAACCCGGTCCCGCGAAGCGCGTCGTCAATGTCGCGAGTGTCGAGCTCATGGATTGTCTATCGGAGCAGGAGGCTGACTGTGAGCAGGCCCAAGCCGAGAAAGGCCGTTCCGATCGCCGCCATGTGGCCGAAGATGAGCCGATTGAGCTCGGCGCGAAGGGCCTCATCGTCCATTTGCGCGCCGCGCAGCCACGCCGCCTTTCGGATGCACCAAAGGACGCCCAGAAGCCCGAGCGTGCTCATCACCCCACCGATCCATGCGATCGCGATCATGAAGGCCCTCTATCGCCCTTCAGAGAATCTTTCCAGTAGCTGATTTATCCTAGGGGCTGGACTCGGGGCCATTCAGGCATACTATATAGAGTGTAGCACTCCGGAGCGTGAAATGATTGTAGCGACTGTCGCCGTTCTAGCATTGCTCGTATGGGCCTTGGTGTCAGCCAAGCCTCAACCCGAAGCTAAACCTGTTCGCATTCGGGTGGAAGACCGACGCCGACCACGTCGGTAACCTAGCCTTCTCACTGTAGGTTGAATACTATCTGATCAGAGGTGATTTGCGCGTTTCGCGAATGAAGCGCCCGATCAGCTCTATTTCATTGAATGACAAGTCCGCGAACGCATGGACCGGGCCGCTTGTGGCGGTGACCTCGGCGTCTCGCGTCAAGGTCGCGTGGAACTGCGCGCCGGACAGCCGGCGAAGCGGGTAGGCGGGGGAATGCAGGTTAGGCCCCGAGCTTGAACCAAACCCTGCTGCGCCGTGGCATGTCTTGCAGTTCTGCCGAAACAACCGTTTGCCGGCAGTTCCGAGCTGCGAATACGTGCGCCGCTCTGCGATGATCTTGTCCTGCGAACCTGGCGTTGTGTGGAATGGGGGCGGAGCGAACGCGGCGGGTGCCGCCAAAACGCTGACGGCCACAACAGAGTTTCGAATGACAGCCATGCCTTCCCCCAATGGTTCGACTGGGGAGAACCAAACACAATTGGATTAAGGATAGTTTTAGGCACTGCCGTCAGTCAGCAAACGGCGTCGATCCGCTCGAGGCTCATCGCGCCCGGCACGACGGTCACCGGAATCGGCATTCTCCCCCCAATCTTCGCGACAAGCTGACTTACCAGGGGCCCGGGGCTGTCGCCCTCTCCGGCGCCAAGCACCAGAACGCCGATCTCGCGGTCTTCCTCGATCAGCGCCAGCACTTCCTCGGCGCGGTTGCCTTCGCGGATCTCGAACTCCGGCGTGACTCCGCAGAGTGCCTGGAGTTCGGTGGCGAGTTCCCCAAGCCGGGACTCTGCCGTATCCCGCGCCTCCTGGCGCATCAGTTCCGCGACACCAACCCAGTGCTGAAAGTCATCCGGCGCGATCACATAGAGCATGACGATCCCGCCACCAGTGTTCTGTGCCCGGCGTGCGGCGAACCGCATTGCATTCATACACTCGGGCGTCTCGTCGACGACGACCATGAATTTTCGCATGCGCCCTCCCTAGGCGTCCCCCAACGGGACAAGTTGGCAGGAAGCGCGCATCCGTGCAAGCGCCCCTAACTCCGCCCGCGGGTTCGCAGGAAACCGACCGTGTCGTAGGTCTCGGCCAGGATCGGCTCGGCGATGGCTGCGGCCCTGTCGGCACCGTCTCCGAGGATCCGGTCGATCTCGGCCGGGTCATCCAGCAACCGCATCATCTCCGCGGCCATGGGCCCGACTTTCTCGACAGCCAGCTCCGCAAGGGCGGGTTTGAAGGCGCCAAAACCCTGCCCGGCAAACTGGGCGATGACATCCTCGGCTCTGATATCCGCGAGTGCTGCGTAGATGCCTACCAGATTGCGCGCCTCCGGACGGTCGCCGAGGCCCTCGACCGTCTCGGGCAGGGGTTCGGGATCTGTCCGGGCCTTGCGGATCTTGCTCGCGATCGCATCGGCATCGTCGGTCAGGTTGATCCGGCTCATGTCCGAGGGGTCGGACTTGGACATCTTTTTCGTGCCGTCCCGCAGGCTCATCACCCGAGGGGCAGGTCCGCCGATCAGCGGCTCGGTGATCGGGAAGAAATCCTCGGCTCCGAAGTCGTTGTTGAACTTGGCCGCGATGTCCCGGCAAAGCTCGAGGTGCTGCTTCTGATCCTCACCCACCGGCACATGCGTTGCTTTGTAGACCAGAATATCCGCTGCCATCAGGGCCGGGTACATGTAGAGGCCGCCCGACGCCGCTTCCTGATCTTTTCCGGCCTTTTCCTTGAACTGGATCATCCGGTTCAGCCAGCCAATCCGCGCGACGCAGCTGAAGATCCAGCCAAGTTCGGCATGGGCCGGGACCTGGCTTTGGTTGAACAGGATCGACTTCTTCGGGTCGAGACCTGCAGCCATGAACGCCGCGGCCACGTGGCGGGTCGCTGCGGCTATGTCCTCGGGAACCAGACGCTCGGTGATCCCGTGGAGGTCCACCATGCAATAGATGGTCTCCATCCCACTGTCCTGCAGCTCGACGAAGCGCTTCACGGCGCCCAGGTAGTTGCCGAGCGTCAACGATCCCGTGGGCTGCACGCCCGAAAACACACGTGGTGTATGTGGCATCTGACTTTCTCCGGAATATCGAGGCGCCCGTTTATGCGCCGCTCCGGAAGGCGTCAAGCGTGGGGGTTATCGACTTTGGGCCAATAGGGATCCGTGAACTTCTTGTAGGGGATTGCAGCGAAGTCTGGGGGAATGGCGCCGGGACCGTTGATGTAGAGCACCCGCGAGGCGATGGGAGCGAACCCCGCATAGAAGTGCTGTATCGACTTCACGGCAATGCCCTTGTAGCTGCTGCAATCGATGCCCAGCTGTTCGAACCCGTCCGGATGAAAGGGTTGCGTCCGCTTGGTGGTTAGGACCAGATCGATCCCCTCCGTCGATACCCAGACGGCAGTGCCCATGGGCTGCGTCGCCTGACCGAAGCTGTGGGTCGCACCGTGACGGATCGACCGGACCGAAACTGTCAGATCTACAGGATCACCCGACTCGGGGCCGCACTTGCCGCCGATGCGCAGGTTCAGCGTGGCGCCGACGCCCGCCTCCTCGCAGAAACGGACAGCCAGTGGGTCCCAGTAATGACCGGACAAGAGCCCGGTCGTGCCACGGTCGAGCGCCGCGCGCAGGAGGAAGGTCGAGTCCGATGGCGCGCCACCTCCCGCATTGTCCGCGACATCTGCAAGGACGACCGGCCCCGGGCCTTGCGCGACTTCGGCCAGCGCCTCGTCAATCGAGTACATGGGGTTCAGCGTCTCGTCGCGCAGGTCCCAGATCCGCTTGCCGAACGTCTGCGCAGTCGCCGCCGCCTTGTCCGTATCGCCATCGGCGATCACAAGCATCTTGGCCGATGTGTACGCGACATCCTGCCAGGGAAAGCCGTGCGCGAAGGACACTGAGAGGATGCCGTCCTTTCCCTCGGCTGACTGCATCTCGGCAACGAAGCTTTTCACTGGCTCGACAGGGGTGCGGAACATCCCGATCATGCGGCAATCATGGACGGCCATAACAGGCTTAACCGTGCCCAAATGCGCCTGATGGCAAATCTCGAACAGTTCCGCCGCCCGCTCTCCCGTGTCGATATGAGGGTACTCCTTGAACAGGACGACCGCATCGGCAACCTCGACGATCTGGGGTGTGATCGAACAGTGGAGATCCAGCTCGGCCCCAATCACCGTGTCCTCGCCAACGATCTCTCGCACGCAGGCAAGGATATCGCCCTCGCAATCGTCATAGCCTTCCGCCGTCATGGCGCCGTGCATGGACAAGAGCACCATGTCGACGGGCATCGCCGCGCGCAGGCCGTCCAGAAGCTCCTCCCGCAGGCGCTCGTAGACGGAGCGCACCGTGACGCCGGAGGGTTGTGCGAACGCGGCCAGTCCTTCGAACACTTCGCCCTGGTGTTCCTCGACCGCGTTCCGCCAGACCTGCATCGGCACTGAGAACGTTGTGCCGGGATGCTGCGTTGCATCCCCGCGGTAGAGCATCGACTCCTCGAAGGTCGTCATGCCGGTGGGCATCGAAGAGAACGAGTTTGTCTCGGTCCCCAAACAGCCGATGAACACTCTCATGCGGTTTCCTTGCCGGAACGTAGCTGAAAGAACCGCCTACTCGGCGGCGACCTTAGCGACCTCGTTGTCATACAGATGGCATTCCGTCAGGTGATCGCCATCCACGAGCGGCCGCGGGGCCTGGGTGGAGCAGATGTTCATGCACTGATTGCAGCGCGGGTGGAACGAACAGCCGGACGGCGGATCGATCGGATTTGGGAAGACCGCCCCTAGATGTGTGTCGGGCACGCCGAGCGTGGGGTCTGGCGTCAGAACCGAGCTCAGCAGCGCCTTGGTGTAAGGGTGCCGCGGGTCCCGGAAGAGCGTATCCGCATCGGCCTCTTCCACAATCCGGCCCAGGTACATCACGGCCACGCGGTCGGCCATGTGCTCGACCACGGCAAGGTTGTGGCTGATCAGGAGGTAGGTAAGGCCCAGCTCATCCTTGAGATCCTGCAACAGGTTGAGGATCTGGGACTGGACCGAGACGTCAAGCGCGGACGTCGGCTCGTCGCAGATCACGACCTCTGGCCGCATGATCAGCGCCCGCGCAATCGCCACGCGCTGCCGCTGACCGCCGGAGAGCTGCGAGGGATAGGCATTCGCCAGGCGGCGTGGCAGCCCCACGATCTCGAGCATGTCCATCACCTTGGCGTCCCATTCGGACGGGTCACCTACGTTGTGGATCCGCAGGGGCAGCGAAATGATCGACTTGATCGACTTCGTCGGGTTGAGGCTGGAGTACGGGTCCTGGAAGATCGGCTGAATGCGCCGCGCCACGTCCTTGCGGTTAAACGTTGCCGAGTTCTGACCGCCGTAAAGAACATCACCCTCAGTAGGCTTCTGCAATCCCAGCAGAATGTTGGCCAGCGTCGACTTTCCGCAGCCGGATTCGCCGACCAGCCCCACGACCTTGCCCTTGGGGATCTTCAGGGAGACGCCGTTGACCGCACGCAGGGGCACCTTGCCCTTCATGAACCCCTGACTGACCTGGAAGACGCAGTTGACGTCGACCGTCTCGAGCGCTGCTGCCTCCGCCATCAGACCGCCTCCGCCTGCATAGGAGGAGCGATCTCTTCCGGGGTACGGATGCAGGTGTAGGCATGTCCGTCCGGCAGGCGTGTTGCGGTCTCTGACATCGCCTCGCAAGCCGCGGTCGCGTATTCGCAGCGGTTGCGGAACATGCAGCCCGAGAGATCACCGACCAGGTTCGGCACGATTCCCGGGACCGATCCCAGACGTTCGCCGCGCTTGGTCTTTCCAGGCACCGGGATGCAGCGCAGCAAACCTTGTGTGTAGGGGTGGAGCGGCGCGCTGAAGACACGATCACAGGGCCCTTCCTCGACAGTCTTGCCCGCGTACATCACCTGCACCTTGTCGGCGACGCGCGCCACGATACCCAGGTCATGGGTGATCAGGATGAGCCCCATGTCGAACTCCGCCTGCAGCTCCGCCAGCAGGTGCAGGATCTGGGCCTGGATGGTCACGTCCAGCGCTGTCGTAGGCTCGTCCGCGATGATCAGATCCGGCCCGCACATCAGGGCCATGGCGATCATGACGCGCTGACGCAGCCCGCCCGACAGCTGGTGAGGATACTGCGACAAGCGTTTACGCGCGCCGGTGATGCCCACCTTCTCCAGCAGGAAAACCGCACGATCGCGGGCGGCGCTGCGGTTGCGCTCGACATGCCGGAGATAAACCTCCTCGAGCTGGTTCCCGATCGTATACGCCGGGTTGAGCGAGGTCATCGGCTCCTGGAAGATCATGGCCATCGAGCCGCCGCGCAGGTTCGCCATCTCACGCTCGCGCAGGTTGGTGAGATCGGTGCCCTGAAAATCCATTTTGTCAGCTGTCCGGATCGCGGTCTTCGGCAACAGCGACATCAGCGCCAGCGAGGTCAGGGACTTCCCGCAGCCCGATTCTCCGACGATACAGAGCGTCTCGCCCCGGTCGACTGAGAACGAGATCCCTCGTACCGGATGGAGCAGCCCAGCTGATACCGGGATATCGACCTTCAGGTTCTGAACGTCGAGGATCGTGTTCGAACTCATCTCAGCGCTCCCGCTCCAGGGTCACATCGCGCAGGCCATCCCCGAAGAGATTGATGGCCAGCACCAGGAAGAAAAGACAGGCACCCGGCAGGGCAAGCAGCCAAGGTGAGAAGAACATGTACTCGCGCGCTTCGTTCAGCATCAGACCCCACGATGGCGTGGGCGCCTGGACGCCGAAGCCCAGGAACGAAAGGGCCGCTTCGAGCAGGATGGCGTTCGCCATCTCGACCGTGGCGACGACGGTCAGCGACGAGAGCACGTTGGGGAAGATCTCCCGCACGATGATGTAGGGGGTCGAGCACCCCATCGCCCGCGCTGCTTTGACATAGTCGAGGTCACGCGCCTGCATCGTGATGCTTCGCATGACCACTGCAAACCGGTCCCAGAGAAACAGCCCCAGCACCAGGATCACGACCCACAGCGATGCGCCGAAGGCGACCACCGCGGCCATGGCAACCAGGAAGACCGGCATCGCGAGGCGGGTGTTGATGACGAAGTTGATCACCATGTCCACGCGCCCGCCGAAGTAGCCGGCCGTAACGCCCATCACGGTTCCGATGATCCCGGAGATGAACATGCAGGCAAACCCGATCAGGAGAGAGATCTGCGCGCCGTAGATCAGGCGGCTCAGGTAATCTCGCCCGACCTTGTCGGTCCCGAGAAGGTGGTCCGGGTCGGTCTTTACATCATGCCAGAACGGGTTCTGAAGGCGCGACGCCAGGTCCTGTGCGTAGGGATCGTGGATCAGGCCCATGGCCTCGAAGACCGGCGCCAGCACCGCCACAGCGAAGATCAGAATGATGATCATCGCGCCCGCAACGAAGCTGTAGTTCTTGAAGATCCGCTTTCGGAGCTTCGACATCGGCGACGGCTCGAGGATCTCCTCAGCCGTTTGCCGCCCGCGGAAGGGAAGCGCACTATCGGTCATCGGACAGATATCCTTGGGTCAAGATACGCGTTCAAGAGATCTGCCAGCAGCGTCAGGACAACGTAGAAGGCGGCAAAGATCAGGACGATGGCCTGCACCACCGGGAGGTCGGAGCGCAGCAGGGCATCATAGCTGAGCCAGCCGATCCCCTTGAGGTTGAAGATCGTCTCGATGACGATCGAGCCACCCAGCATGAAACCAAACCAGACGGCGGCGAGTGCGACGACCGGGATGATCGCGTTTCTGAGCGCGTGCTTGAACAGGACCACATAGGGCGGCAGGCCCTTTGCCCGCGCTGTCCGAATGTAGTCCGAAGACAAAACTTCGATCATGCCTGCGCGGGTCAACCGCATCAGGGCAGGTGTTGCGTAATACCCCAAGGCGATCGTCGGCATCACGTAGTTCAGCCACTCATCGTGCCCCGAGATCGGCAGCATCCGCCACCAGACGCCGAAGACAATGATCATCATCAGCGCGAACCAGAATGTCGGCAAGGCCTGTCCGAAGACGGCAATCAGCAGGGCAAACCGGTCCAGCAATGAGTTCGGCCGGATCGCCGCGACAGTGCCTAGCGGGATGGAAACGATCAGCGCGAAAAGGATTGCGAGCGTCCCCAGCAGCATCGTCCGGCCGATCCGCTCGGAGATCATGTCGACCACCGGTTGCTTGTAGTGGTAGCTCACGCCGAAATCGAGCGTCAGCGCGCGGCCAAGCCAGTCGAAGTATTGGACATAGATCGGCCGGTCGAAGCCATAGAGCTTGATGACCGCCTGGATGTCTTCCTCACCGGCCTGCTCACCGGCGATTGTCAGTGCGGGATTGGCAGATAGATGGCTGAGCGAGAACGTCAGCCCTGAGACGACGACCAGAATCAGGAAGGCGACGAAGGTCCGTTTCAGCGTGTATGCAAGCATCGGGTCAATCCTCGGACGGAGTGAGTGGGGCGGGCGGGCGCCCGCCCCACGATTGACGTCGGATCAGCTGTTCCAGCCGTACTGCCAGAAGCGCGGGATCTCATCCTGGTAGGGGATGAATGTCAGGCCCTCGCGGTAGGCGTAGTTACGGACGTGGTTGAACATCGGCAGCCAGTAGACTTCGCCGGTGATCTTGCCGATTGCCTTTGCGTAGGCAGCCTTGCGAACCTCGGGATCGACCGACGTGTCACCCTCCTGGAGCCAGGCTGCGACTTCCTCGTCCAGTGCGAAGTCATCCGGGCCCTTCTTGAAGAAGTGGCTGGTGATCGCCGACATGTCGTTCATCGAGTACGAGCCCCAATCCATCAGGAACATCGGGGTTGTGCCCTCGTTGCGCTGTTTGTCGCGCAGCGCGAAGTACGGCATTTTGGTCAGCGTGGCCTTGATGCCAACCTGTGCAAGGTCACCCATGATCGCTTCTGCCCAGTCCGCGGGGCGGAAGGTGTAGAAGTCGATCTCGAAGCCGTCCGGGTAGCCGGCTTCCGCCAACAGCGCCTTCGCCTTCTCGGGATCGTACTCGTACTTGACCGCCGCGTTGACGTCGCAGCCGAACTGCGTCGGGAAGCAGGGCGTGTGGATGACACCGGCGTCGCCGCGGATCAGGTTGTCGACCAGCGACTGGCGGTTGATGGCATGTGCCATTGCCTGGCGGACCTTGAGCTTGGTGGTCGGCTCGAAGTCGCCCCGGCCAGCGGCGTCAAAGCCGATGTAGCCGGTCCGCATGGTGCCAGCCTGGAGTGCCTCGAAACCCGGGACGCCACCGATCTGGGTCACGTGGTCTGCGGTGATATCGGCCGTGATGTCGATGCCGCCTGCCAGAAGTTCGGCAATCTGCGTCTGCACATCGGCGACCTCGCGTACGGTCATCTTCGAGACCTGGGCTTCACCCTTGGGCGATCCCCATGTGTAGGCCTCGTTCTTCTCGAAGACATACTCTTCAGCCGTCGTAATCGACACGACCTTCATCGGGCCGGTGCCAACAGGGTTCTGACCCATGCCTTCCGGACCAACTTCGGCGTAGTACTCGTTCGGGTAAATCGTGATCGGGCCCGACAGGAATTCAAACGCCTGCGGGAACGGGGTCTTCATGACCACGTTGACCGTGTACTTGTCGACTTTCACCGCTTCCTGGATCCAGTTGACGTTACGCTGAACTTTGACACCGTTTTCTGGATTGGAGATCCAGTTCAGTGTAAACACAACGTCATCGGCGTCAAATTCTTCGCCATTGTGAAAAACGACACCCTCCCGCAGCTTGAACTGCCAGGTTGTCTCGTTGATCAGCTCCCAGCTTGTCGCCAGCAGCGGTTGGTATTCGAACGTCTTGGGCTCACGGTAGATGAGCTGGTCCCAGACCATGCGGCTGAACCAGATGCCGGTCCGGTTGGTGTTGAAGTAGTTGTCAACGTTCTCGATCGGGCCAGTCGAGCCCCACGCGATCACGAGACTGTCGTCTTCGGGGCCGGCTTGCGCTGCGCCCGCAAGGGCGGTTAGCCCAAGCGCCGCAGTGGCTGCCACTGCCATTTTTCTCAAGTTCATTCGGTGCGCTCCCTGTGGAGAGTTTCGTTGCGGCACGGTGCGAAGGCGCACCAAAGTGGTCGTCAAGCAGACACAAGCCGGTCGTCCTGACCGGTTTGACCACACTGGCGAAGGCCTTTCGCTTGCCACCTGAGACGATGCATCGCGGTCTCAAGGTGTCAATGCGCGCTGTCGATCTTCGTTGTCGATTTCTCCGCAATGCCCCCTTGGTGAGCATGTGTGGCGCTTGGTGCACGCAACGCTATGCTGATGCCTGATAATTGGGCAGTCGCGTGTTGCAAAATGCCTTGCATACTGCGTCTTTCTGACGACGGTTGGAACAAAGGTTAACAAGGGTTGGAGGGTTAACGGTGGCCAAGGCAGATCCGGATCGCGTGTTGCGCGATCTCTACATGCTCCGCGAAGTCGGGCGGTTCAAAACGGGCGTCCACCGGCCGACCCTCTCGCCCGACGATATGCAAACCCGCGAATGGCTGGCCGGGGAACTTCGCGCGATAGGTCACGAAGCCACCATAGACGGGATCGCGAACGTCTACGGAAAAGCGCCGGGTGACGGGCCGCACCTGCTCTGCGGCAGCCATATAGAAAGTCAGAACGAGGCAGGCTGGCTCGATGGGGCACTGGGTGTCGTCTACGCGCTGGAGGCAGCACGCGCCTGTGCAGAAGACCCTGATCTGACGGGAAAATCCGGCGTCGATGTGATGGCCTTCGCGGACGAGGAGGGGCATTTTTCCGGCGGCTTCATCGGCTCGCAGAGCTTTGTCGGTGACCTCTCCGACGCGCGGATCGAAGAGCTTGAAGACCGGTCGGGCCGGGGATCGCTACGCCACTGCCTGGACCAGGCTGGGCTGGCCGGCAGACCTCGTTTGCAGATCGAGCGAGACCGCTACAAGGGCTTCTTGGAAGCCCATATCGAACAGGGAGACTGGCTGGAGTCCCAAGGGCTTGGTATCGGTGTCGTCACTTCGATCGTGGCGATATGGCAGTATGCCGTTCGCTTCGAAGGCACCCAGAACCACGCAGGTACAACCCGCATGGCGATCCGTCGGGACGCGGGTAGGGCGCTGATGGAATTCTGGCGCCGCATCGAGGAGGAATTTCCCAATGCGGCCGCCGAACGCTCGGTCTGGACTGTGGGTGGCGTGACGCTGGATCCCGGCGCTCCGTCGATCATCCCTGGCGGTGCGGAGATGTTGTTCCAGTTCCGAGATGCTGATCCGGAAGTGCTCAATCGATTGAAATCACTCCTCGAATCGTTGGTCCAGGAGGCGAACGACAGGGGCCCGTGTCCCTGCTCGCTCGAGGTACTCGGCGAAAACACCCCGGCTGTGATGGCCCCCGAACTTCAGGCCGCCTTGACGGCTTCCGCGCAAGAGATCACCCCCGGCAACCACGCGCTGATGCCGTCCGGCGCGGGACACGACGCACAACTTTTGGCCCGGGTGATGCCGTCGGCAATGCTGTTCGTGCCCTCGATCGGGGGGATAAGCCACCATTGGTCCGAGGATACGTCGGACGCCGACATTGCACTCGGCGCTCAGGTCTACGTGGACGCGGTGAGCCGCCTGCTCAAAGGCACCTGAGGCGCCCTTGCGCCGGGATTCACCCCGTATTGCAGGCGTATTGCACCTGTATGGCTCGCGTATTGCAGGCGTATTGCAGCTGTATGTACAGAAAGTCGACCCGCCGACAGCCGCGGGCACACCGAGCGCCCTCTTCATCTGGCCAAAAAATACCTCGGGAGCGCGAGGGCAGCGCCCTCGCCCGCGGCCCGACGGGCGCGTCTCAGATCCCTGCCGCCATGCCATCGCCCGAGGGATCGGCGCCGCCGTCGAGATGACCGTCCACCATCCGGATCGCCTGTACGATGGGGGTGAAGTAGCTGTAAGGCACACGCCGCGTTGGGTAGCCCCGCGATTGCAGCTCCCGCTCGGTCCCTCGAAAGATCCGGTTTGTCACCTCGATGGTCTCGGACGTTGTGGTGAAACGGGGCGCGGAGACGGCCTCGGCCGCGCTCATCCCGAAATCAACTGCGTTCAGGATTACCTGCAGGTTCCCCATGGTGATCGTTGTCCCGCCCGGCGCACCTAGGGCAAGGAATGGCTTGTCGCCCTTGAAGACGATGGTCGGCGACAGGGCAGAGAATCGCGCCTTGCCCGGCGCCAGCGAGCCGGGGCGCCCGGGGCGCGGGTCAAAGACCATCATTGCGTTGTTGTACATGAAGCCCAGACCATCGGTGACGGATCCCGACGACGAGCCCAGCGTGTGGGTCATCGTGACCACATTGCCGTCGCGGTCGGCGACGCAGATATGCGTGGTCTCCTTCGGCTCGCCGGTCGCGGCCATGCGGGGGACCGGGGTCTTCTCGCCGCGCCTGATCCGCTCGGCCATGCGGTCCGCATAGGCATCCGACAGCATGTCGTCGACGGGGACGTCCACGAAGGCCGGATCACCCATGCGGGTGTCCTTCTCGACGGTGGCGATCTTCATGGCCTCGGACACCGTCGCCACATAGTCAGGCGAGTTGTGGCCCATGCCTGCGAGATCGAAGCGCTCGAGAATGCGGAGCATGACAGCGATCACGAGCCCGCCACCCGGCGGCTGGTTTGTGGCAACCCGGTAGCCACGATAGTCGACCCAGATCGGCGGGGTATCGACCGGTGCTGCGCTGAGATCCTCGTGCGCCAGCAGACCGCCGTGCGCCTGGATATCGTCGATCATCGCGTCGGCGATCTCTCCTGCATAGAAGACGTCGGTGCCCTCCTCGGCAATGCGCCGGTAGGTTCGTGCAAGGTCGGGGTTGCGGAGTGTCTCGCCGACCTTGAGGGGCGTGCCACCGGGCGCGTAGATCTTTGCGGCCGCGGGGTTTCTCATCACCCGCGCCGATCCATCTATGCGGCCTGCGGTCTCGGGGCGGGTCCAAAACGCGTTCATCGCAGGTCGGACGAGCACGCCCTCTTCGATATGCGCGATCGCCGGGGCGAGCGAGGCCGCGAGGCTGCGTGTTCCCCAGCGGCCCAGGATCTGCTCGAACGCGCGCAACGTCATGGGAGAGGTCATGCACTGGTGTCCGATCTCGTTCGCCCGGTCCGAGAGCACGAAGCCGAAGCCGTCATCGCATTCGCGCACGATCCGGCTTTCCCACATGTCCGGCGTGGTGGCCCGCGGCGCACGGCCGTGGAAGTCCACAAGCGTGTGGGTGCCGTCGGCCAGATGAACATGGCACGATCCGAAACCCGCAAGCCCGCACATCAGCGGATCGACCGCGGTCTGCACCAGCGCAGCCCCGATGGCGGCGTCGATGACGTTGCCGCCCTGGGTGAGGATGTCGAGCCCTGCCTCGACGGCCTCGGGCTGGGGGGCGGATACCATCGCGCGCATGTCTCTCTCCCTGCTGTGCAGCCGCAGAATTGCAGATAAGCTGCCGCGCGCCTACCGAGCGTGCGATCAGGGGGGTGATATGACGGTTTTTCGGACCGAGCGGCTGGTTTTGCGCCCTTTCCGCTTGACGGACGTGCCAGCCTATCAGGCGATCCGGCTGAAACCCGGCGTCACTCGCTACCTGCCGAGCCATACCGAAGATCCGGGCGAGGCAGCCGTCCGGGCCGCAGCGACCGTCGAGGCGTTCATGGCGGCCTGGGCACGGGACGGCTACGGGCCTTGGGCGGTCGAGACGGCGGGCATCCTCATCGGTCATCTGGGTTTGCGCTGGCTGCCGGAGATGGCTGAGACGGAGCTACTGTTCCTGCTGGATCCCGACCATCAGGGCAGGGGCTACGCCACCGAGGGCGGGCGCGCGGCGCTGGATCACGGGTTTGGCGCGCTCGGCCTTCCGATGATCGCGGCTTATGCGCTGCCCGAGAACACTGCCTCGGTCCGGCTGCTTGAGAGGTTGGGCATGACGAGAATCCCCAGCCTCTCCGAGGCCTTCGGGCTGGAGGTCATTCGCTTCGAGGCTCGGCCCGGCGCTTACTGAACCGCGTGCGCCTCTGTGATCAGGTCCAGGGTGGTCTGGGCGAACCGCCGCAGATCGCCGAGGTTGCGCCGGTCGGCAGGCTCCTTTGCAAGGCCGTCGCGGGTGAGCTGCTCCGCCCGGTCCAGATCGCCGTTCACAAGATGGGCCCGGCCGAGATAGACCCAGGCATCCATCCATTGCACCGGCATGTCTTGCGTCACCGCCGTCAGTGTCTCGATCGCTCCATCCACCTCGCCGGTGCGCAGGAGCGCAAGCCCTAGGGTCGTTGCATAGGCCTCATTGCCCGGTTGGGCGCTGGCCGCCTCTCGGGCAAGATCTGTAGCAGCCGACAGCAAGGGATCGTCGTCGGGAAGGCGTCGTGCCAGATGCCCGGCCACACGCGCCTTCAGCTGCGCCACCGTGTCGGGGTCGCGTCCCTCCAGCACCGCAGGTTCGCGGACCAGCGCCACATGTTCGGCCAGCCAGCCCCGGTGCAGCGGGTCGCCCATGGTATCAGGTGCGACGCCCGCCCGCACCACGGCCAGGATCTCATCATCGAGGCTTTCGATCACGTCTTCTTCGTCCAAGCCCAGCAGATCGAAGAAGTTCACACCGTTCACTGCAAGCTGGTTCTCCCCCGGTTCGGACAGGCCAAAGGCGCGGATGCCCCGGCCTGCCGAGCGGGCGTTGACCAGCACGACCTGGGTCGGCAGAACGCCGGTGATCGCGACGTCGTTCGTCATGTCGACGAGCCCGTCCTGCCCGAAGGTCAGATCGGCGTGATAGATCCGGTTGCCATAGTGGATCGAGCCGCTGGCACGCCAGCGGCCCTCGCCCTGCTCCCAGACCACAAGCGGGCGCAGCGCCGCGCGGGCCTCGTTCAGGTCATCGGGGCCTGCGTCCCGGTCCCAAGCGATGTCGCGCACGCTCTCGACGATCTGGAAGGCGCCTTCGCTGCCGTTCACGTAGGTGAGGAAGAACCGGAGATAGGCGGCGGCGATGGCCGGATTGTCCATCAGCCGCTCTGCCGACTTGTTGATCTCGAGGATTCGCTGGATCGAACCGTCGAGCGGATAGGTCCGGGATCCGATCATCAGATAGGAATTGAGCAGCGTATCTTCGCCCGTCCCGCCGGTCGCGCGTAGCTGCACCTCAAGCAGGTGGCTGTTGCGGTAGAAGGGCAGGGCGGTGCGGCGGATGAGCTCGACCTTGTCCTGCAGAGCTGGTGACATCACGGGGGCGAGGTCACGGTTGATGACGGCTTCGCAGGTCTCTTGATTCAGCGTCTGCCAGGGCGCGGCATAGAGCGGCTCGAACGCCCACGCGCCAGACCCGCAAGCGGGCAGCGCGGTGCCGCCTGCCGCGGGATCGGCATGAGGCTCGGGTTCGGTTTCGGTCCCCGGGATCGGGTTTGCGCTGGTCTCTGGCGCGCGGTTGATGCGATCGTCGCGCACGCCCGGGACGCCGCTGCCGCCGGGCAGCAGCATGTTCTGTGCGATCGTGACCGCGGCCGAAACCTGCGAGAGCACGCGGATGACATCGCCCTCTTCGCCCGGCCCGCTCTGGGCTTGCAGCGCAGCCGAAAGGGCGAGGACGAGTGTATCGAAGTCCGGTCTGTCGGTTCGGTCGAGTTGCACTTCGCTCTGCCCGAACAGGGTCCCCAATCCGCCTCCCAGCACATCGGAGGCATAGGCCTCCAACGGAGGCAGAAGGGGTGCGGGGTCTTCGGCGCGGTGGAGCATCTGCACGAGGTCGGCGGCAAAGCCGGTGGCATCCTGGATGTAGGCGATGCGTGCGCGTCGCTGAGGCTCATCCTGATAGAGACTGACCGCATGGCCTAGCGCGGCCGCAAGCTCGCGGTAGCTGAGCTCTTCGTCGCCTGGCCCGCCGCGGGCCCAGTACTCCAGCCACGCCCGCGCGGACCAGCGCATGGCCTGGTCGCGCCAGCGCGTCATTCCGGGCGCGGTCTCGATGAGTTCGGCCAATTCCGCCGCCGCCCGTTCGTGATAGCCCAGCCACCGGTCGGGTCCGATCAGGACTGAGGGCAGCTCGAAGAGGCTGTCATAGATGACCTGGCGGCGCTTCAGCGCGTGGTAGCGGTCATCCCCACCCTGGGCCGCAAGCGGTACACCCTCCAGTGCTGCGTCGATCTCGTCGTGCGGATCCGGGGTCTCGGGCGCCATGGCCCGGCCTGACGCGATATGGGTTGCAACCATGCGCAATTCCGGCCGGGCGCTGACCGAGGGGTCGAGGGTGTCCGTCTCCTGGTGATAAAGCGCCCGCGCACGCAGCCGGGCCGCGATGCGCCAGCCTTCGCCGGGGGTGCGGGCCTGCCGGTGGTAGCGCCATTCTAGAAAGTCGAGTTCGGCGGTTGCCTCGAGCAACGTGCGGCGGTCGGCCTGACGCTGGCGCAGGACATGGATCAGCGTGCGGGCGTCGGCAATGTCCCGCCCCGCCTGCTCCATCCTCCCGGCCTCGAGCGCATAACCTGCGCGGCGGAGCACGGCATGGACCAGATGGCGCATGAACGCGATGTTGGTGGGGTCGTAGTCGACCAGGCCAACCGCGCCGTTCACCGCGTCCGTCGGGTCGGACACACCCTCGCCAAGCTCCAGTCCGAAGTCACGGGAGGCGACCGCCTGCACGAGGCTGAGGCGCACCACGGCCATGCGCGTCTCGGGGTCCGTGAGCCCTATGTTCTCGCGCAGCCAGCCGACCCAGCGGGTGACGTCGCGGAGCAGGCGCTCGGGATCGTGGTCCCCCCGGACATGGCCATCCACCTGTTCCAGCGCCACAAGCGCCGCCATGCCGGAGCGCACGGAGGCGAGGTAGATCCCCCGCATCAGGCGGCGGCGCTCGGTCCGCTCGGCCTCGTCAAGCGTCGGGTCGTCACGATCGGTGACACGGTCCCAGGCGCGGCGGATCAGGAGCGGATCAAGGTGCGCGCGCAAGGCCGCATGGGCCAGAAGCTGCGCGCCGATCTCCTGGCGGTCGTAGTGGATCATCGCGCGTTCGTGCAGCAGGTCCGCGCGGTGGACAGCGTCGGCGTCAATGCGGCTTTGTCCACCGGGCAGCCGGTTCTCGGCCCGGGTCAACAAGCGGCTGGCCTTGTCGAAATCGGTCCGCAGGCGCGCATAGCGCGCAAGGAGGCGTTCGGCCTCGCCCAACCGGATGGTGTCGGGCGCCCAGCCCTGCTGCGCGAGCACACGGTCAAGCAGGCTTTCAAGCTCGGCGACATGAGCGTCCGCGTTCTCCAGCATGCCGCCCGCCAGCTTCACCGCAACGCTTGTCATCAGGAAGCTCATGCGGCTTTCCACGAACCAGCGGGTCGAGAGCTCCTGTTCCGCGCTCGCGCGTTCCTCGGCGGTCAGCGCGTCCCATTCGCGGTCGCGCTGTGCCTGCAGCCCGTCCATGAGCTGGTTGCCGAACTCGATCGTGTCGAGCTTGCTTTGCGTCGGGCTCTGGAATTCGCGCTCCAGCGCCGTGGTTGTCTCGTTCACAACGCGCTCGACGGTGCCGGTGAAGAGCTCGCGTTGCTGGTTGCGGCTCTCGATGGCTTCCTGCTGGCTTTGCAGAGCGAGGTAGGAGACCGCGCCCACCGCGAGCGACAGGACGGTGACCGCACCGCCCGCGGCCTGGAACCAGCGCCGGGTGCGGCGTTTGCGGTCCTTCTCGCGCTCTTCCTCGGCCTCCGAGTCCTTCAGGTAGGCGGCAACCTCCTGGAAGCGCTGTTCGACTTGGGTCCGCTCGTCTTCGGCGCCGCGGAACCCGGCGCGGGTCTCCTCGTCGATCCGGATGTAGCGGGCGGCCCACTCGGGCCGTGGCGCCTCGTCTTGCCACCAGTTCGACAAGGTGGCGAGCGCGCGCCCGCTCAGCAGCTCCTCCAGCCCCTGGGCATACCGGCGCTGGTAGCTCTCCAGCCGTATCCAGTCACGGGCAGCCCGGGCCTCGGCCTCGACCCAGGCGGACATGCGGCTCCACTGCCGGATCAGGCTCTCGTGGCTGATGTCGATGACGGTGTCGGAGATGACGGGCTCGGGCGCGCCGGGGCGCAGGAAGTTGCAATCCTCCGCACGGAAGGGTGCGATCAGCCGCAGCACGGTGTCTTCGGTCGTGCCAAGCTCGTGCGCCAGTTCCGCCAGTGTCCGGGGCCGGCGGATGGCAGCGGCGGGATTGGGCCCGTCGACAAGCGCGCGGAACGTACGTTCGACCAGCTCGCGGTCTTGGCCCTGAAACTGCGCCAGCACCTCGTCGCCGTGCGTGTCCAGCGCGCCCCGCAACCCGCCAAGGTCCGCGTATTGCTTCAGCGTCAGCGTGATTGGCCCGTCGGCGGTCTGCTCGGCCTGTTGCCACATCCGGTTCAGCAGGTGCTGCATGACGGGCAGCTGGTCGGCGCGTCGCGTCAGATCCAGCAGGCGGTTGGTGTTCGCCTCCCGCCCCCACGGCGCGAAGCTGGAGAGATCGTTGAGCAGTCGGTTGACCAGCGCGTCCTCGACCTGCGCGCCGACGATCCTGGCCGGGCCGACGATCGCCATCTGGCATTCGCGGCGGCTCATGCGCGGGGTGAGATAGCTGCCCCGGTTCAGCGTCTCGGCCAGCCGCGGGATCAGCGCGCAGGCGCCCAGGAACTCCGAGCGCATGGTGATCACGACGTGGATGCGGCGATCTTCCGGGAGCGAGCTCTGGATGAGCAGGTTGACGAAGGCCTCCGCATCCTCGCGGGCGGCATAGGTGTCGAAGCGGAAGAGCTCCTCGAACTGGTCGACCAGCAGCAGCAGATGCGCCTCCGGCGGGATCGCGCTTGTCTCCAGCCACTCGTGGATTGCCTGGGGACCGCGCCGGAGCAGACCCTCCATCATCGCGACGCGGCCAAGGGTGTCGTCGGTGTTGTCGTCAGTATCGTCGGGCAGCGTCCCGCCCGCTGCCTCGGCTTCCGCCGTGACCAGCGCGCGCGCCAGGTTGGTCATCGGCTGGCCGCCGGGCATCAGGACGGCAAACTGCCAGTGCGCCCCGGCGGGATGCAGACCCAGCTCGAGCCCGTCCAGCAGACCCGTTCGGACCAGCGAGGACTTGCCCGTACCGGATGCGCCGATGACCGCAAGAAAGCCGGTCTCCGCCAGCTTGTCGATCATCTCGTTGACCGCGCCGTCACGCCCGAAGAAGAGGTCAGCCTCCTGCCGGTCGAAGGCGCGCAACCCCGGGTAGGGCAGCCTTTGGAGGCCGTCGGTCACGCCTCAGGTCCCCTGCGACTTCTCGACGAAGGTGCAGAACTGCTCGATGTCCAGCCCGTCGCTGCTGTCAAGCTCGGCGAGCCCCGGCAGACGGACGTTGGGATCGGTCTTGGGCGGCGGCGGCGCCTTGAAGAGCGCGGTCAGTTCCGGCGGTTGATCGCGCAGCGCCCGGGCCTTGTTGGCGCGCACGAGGCTGGAGCGCACCCAGCTGACGGGTGCTGCGCCCTGGACCACGATGATCTTGTCGCTCTCGGTCATGTTGCGGTCGATCTCGGTCTGGATCTCGTCCGCGCTGCCCCCTTCGAAGAGCGGCAGCGTCACGGGGTGCTGGCGTTCGATCAGCGCATCGCAGAGCTGCTCGGCCAGCGCGCGGTCGGTCCTGTCGGCGCTCAGGTAGATCATCGACGTGTTGAGCCCGGGGGCAATCGCAATGGGCTTGGGCGGTGGGGCGGTGGCCTCCTTCAGCCGCAGCAGCACCTCGTCCTTGAAGCTGTGCAACCCCTCGGCCATCGTGATCGCGCTATCCAGCAATGCCCGCTGGACGGGGTTGGCGGCGGTCTCGGGGTCGATCTCGGGATGGCGCCAGGCAAGCAGCGGCTTGCCCGCGTCCTTGGCCGCTTGATGCTGGTGATGCAGGTAGCCATCGGGCAGATCGCGCGGCATGCGTCCCGCCGAGCGGCTCAGAAGCTGGACAACCAGGTCCGCCTGTTCGAGATCCGCGGCGAAGGCTTCCCTGAAATCCTCGCCCCCCTGTGGGTAGTCGTGCTCCGGCAGGACGCGGGCGCCGGCCTGGCGCAGGAAGCTTGCCACCTGCTCGCGTTCGAATTCCACATCGTCGTTGACCTGGGCCAGCAGGACGGTGCCGATCGCGGGCTCACCCGGTGGCGCGGGATCAGCAGGGGCCGCCGGTCTGGCCCCATCGCGGTACATCTGGCTGAGCACCTGCGCGAGCTGATCCGCGAACGACGTCAGCTGCACGCGGTAGTTCACGGGGTGGATCACCGGGTCGAGCGGGATGGCGACCTTGTTCTCAAGCCCGCCATCCTGCCAGAACTTGTAGCGTTTGCGGACCTGCAGGATCTCCGGGCAGCTATCAAGGCCATCGAGCGGAAGAAGCTCGAGCGCAAAGAAGCGATCCTTCGAGTCCGCCATTTCCAGAAACGCGTGCATCTCGCGCAGCGCCCAGCTCTCGTCGTTGACGTAAGAGGGCGAGGTGATCGCAACAAAAAGCGCCGAGCTTCGCGCCTGGCGCAGCACGCGCTCGATATCATGGTTGGCGCCGAGGTGGGTGTGATCGAAGAACACTTCGTACTTGCCACGCGCCCCGATGCGCATCTGCAGCTGGCCCTTCACGAAATCGACGATCTGCGAAATCGGCCGCGCCCCCGTCACCAAATCCGCTGGATTGTCGTGATGGGCGTAGCTGATGAAGACGTCGTTGTCGTATCCGTCAAGCAGTGCCATCCCAGCCCCAACTGCACCTGCTGCAGGGGAAAAGTATACGTCCCGTCCCGGCGCGTTAGCAAGCTGCGGTTCATCAAGAGGCGTGGAGCGGCTGGCGTCAGATCAGGTAGATCGGGCTCGTCCAGGCCTGGTGCCCATCGGTGGTTGTGACGCGCAACCAGAGCGCGCGCCCTGGGCGGGCCTCGAGGCGGCTCCGAGTGCTGTGGCTGCTGGGAAGCGGCTCGTCCGGCAGGCGGCGGAGCACGATCGCGCGGTCGAGCCCGCCGGCATCCATCCGATGATCGTCCAGACCGAGCTCACTGATCGTGACGCTGCCCGAGACACGGTTCGTCTCGACCGTCAGCCTGGCGTCCGCGGAGTCCAGCAGCAGGTCAACGCCCGCAAAATTGCCCGAGGTGACGGCCTCGAACCGGATCTCGTGCGGGGAGATCTGCGCCAGGGGCCGCTCCGGGTTCCATTGGTTTAGAGGGATCATCTGATCGATCGCGGCACCCGTGGTCCGGATCGCGCCTTCCCAGAACGTGTTGCGCCCGCGCCCGCGATACTCCGCGCCCTGCCAGGTCACCCTGACCCGCCGTCCGAGCTGGTCTGCCGCATAGGGCCGGTGGGTCTCGATCAGGTCGGCGCCATCCAGCAGATCGATGCGCTCGATCCCGGCCGGGGCGTCCACCCGCACGGCCAGGCTGAACGGACCCTCCGCCTGCACGACGTCTCCCATCATGGCGGTCGCCGCGGCCTCGGGTGCCAGATCGGACCACGCCGGATCGCGGGGGTATACCCGTGCGCCGCCATCGAAGGACGCGCGGACGTCGAGATGGATTCGGCTGCCCGAGGTCCCGTAGTGGTGACGCCTGCGCATGCACTCGAAGATTGCATCGCGGCTGAGCTCCGGCGCCAGAAAGCACGTAAGTCCGCCATAGGCACCGAACTCCGTGGCGCCCGGCGGACCGGCCCCGGGACGGCCCTTGTGTCCGTCGCTGCTGGCGACCACGCCGACCCGGTGGCCGAGCGCCAGGCTGTCGGTCAGGATCCACTCGAACGTGCCCCAGTTGGAATGCACCTCGACCGCCGTCTTGAGCCTGGGGTCGTGCGCATAGGACACATCCGCCGGGCGCCCGCCGACATGCGACCAGAGCACTGCGTCCTCGCCTTCCAGCGCATCGAACAGGGCGTCCAGGGTGACCGCATCGGTGACAAGGTCCGACCGGTCCGCCAGCATCGCGTGGGAGGAGCGCCGGATCTGCTGCCCGGCATGGCGGAAGAAGACGTTGTGATCTCCTCCGACGGGCGTGTTGCCCGACCATTCATAGCCCGGGAAGACCGTGAAGCGACCATCCTCGTCCATCGCCGTGGTCACGCGGTTGATCTTGTCCCAGAAGGCGTTCTTGATCTGGAAATCGTTACCCTGGTGGCCGCAGACGTCCAGGAAGGCAATGTCCCGCGCGAAGGCAAGGTACTCCTCGATGGTGCCGATGCCCACGGTCTCGCCACTTTGCCCGTGGAGATCGCCCCAGTAGCCCGCAAGGGCTTCGTCTTCCGTGACGATCGGGTTCGAGGTGGCGAGCACGGTTCCATCGTCCGCGACGAGGCGCACCAGCCGTGTTCCGGGCGCGTCCGCGGTCAGACCTTCGACGGTTCCGGCCCCGGTGCGATCCGGGAGCTCGACGGGGCAGGGCAGGCCGGTGATGGCATCGCCCTCTAGCCGCAGATTGTGCCTGTCGGGGTTGGCGGGGTTGCCCCAGGTATCCTCGATCCGGATGCCGATA